>JBGPEQ010000066.1:0-11526 GCA_041482855.1 Dongiaceae bacterium
AAACACATGGCCCTCAACATGCTCAAGAAGACACCGGTCCGAAAAAGCATCCGCCTCAAACGTAAGTCCGCCGGTTGGGACAACCAGTTCCTACAGTCCGTTCTCATGGCGGCATGAATTCTTCAAGCGATTCCCCTATGGTCGCACCGGTCGCGGGCGGCAGGGAGCGGTTCGGGCCGTCGCTGCAGCCGGACAGCCGCGGACAAGGCCTTTGTCATGGCGTCGGCGCGGCGGCATCATGGGGTCATGTCGGCCATGCAGTCCATTGCCGCCCTCGCCGGCGACGGCGGCGGCGCCAAGCGCTTCCGCGACGGAACGCACCGGACCGTGTCGCCCGACGAAACCGTCGCGCGCCTGCAGCCGCTGCTGCCGGCGCTCGGCATCACCCGCGTCGCCAACGTGACCGGTCTCGACCGGATCGGCGTGCCCGTCGTGATGGTCTGCCGCCCCAATTCGCGCTCGATCGCGGTGTCGCAGGGCAAGGGCCTGACGCTGGCGGCCGCCAAGGCCTCGGGCATCATGGAGGCGGCCGAGGGCTTCCATGCCGAGCGCATCGAGCAGCCGCTGCGGCTCGGCAGCAGCCATGAACTCGGCCGCACGCTGATGCTGGCCGATGTGGAGGGGTTGCCGCTCCGCCGCGACAGCCGCTGGCACCCGGATCTGCAGATTCTCTGGATCGAAGCCACCGATTTGAATTCGGATGAGCGGGTCTGGGTGCCGTACGAGGTCGTGCATTCGAACTACACCCACCCACTGCCGACCGGCAGCGGCTGCTTCGCCGCCACCACCAATGGCCTGGCATCGGGCAATCATCTCTTGGAGGCGATCTGCCACGCCATCTCTGAGATCGTCGAGCGCGATGCCAGCAGTCTGTCGCATCAGTCGGCCAAGCGCGAGCGCGACGCGGCACGGATCGATCCGGGGTCGGTCACCGACCCCGCCTGTCGCTCCGTCCTGGATCGGATCGAGCGCGCCGGGATGAGCGTCGCGATCTGGGAGACGACGACCGACATCGGCATCGCCGCCTTCGAATGCCTGATCGCCGATGAACGGGCTGCGGGCGGCCATGCCGGCGCCGGCGCCGGTTGTCACGCGATGGCCGAGATCGCGCTGCTGCGCGCCCTGACGGAGGCCGTTCAGGTGCGCAACACCTACGTGACGGGGTCGCGGGACGACCTGCGGGTCGAGGAATACGTTCCGTCGGAGCGGGCGGATAGACTGCGCCAGCTGCGGCTGTCGATGGCGTCGACCGGGCCAGCCCGCGATTTTCGCACCGTTCCCAGCCATTGTTTCGACAGCTTCGACCAGGAGTGCCGATGGCTGCTCGGCCGGCTGGCCGCGGCCGGATGTGCGCGCGTGCTGGCCATCGATCTGACCAGGCCGGAGTTCGCGTTGCCGGTGGTCCGCGTCGTCATTCCCGGTCTCGAGGGACCCGACGATGCGGACTACGTGCCCGGCCTGCGCGCCCGCATGGCCGGGGCGAGAGCGTCGTGACAACCTATCTCTTCGTCGGTCCGACCTTGCCGCGGGCGGAGATTGGCGTGCTCTGCGATTTCGTCTGCCTGCCGCCGGCGGCCCAGGGCGACGTCCTTCATCTGGCGAAAGCGCGGCCGCGCGCCATCGGCATCATCGACGGCTATTTCGACGGCGTGCCCGCGGTCTGGCACAAGGAGGTCCTGTGGGCGCTCACCCAGGGCGTCCATGTCTTCGGCAGCGCCAGCATGGGCGCACTGCGGGCGGCGGAACTGCATGCATTCGGCATGCACGGCGTGGGCAGCATCTTCGAGGCCTATCGCAGCGGCGAACTGGAGGACGACGACGAAGTCGCGGTCCTGCACGGGCCGGCGGAAGCCGGCTATGTCGGCCTGTCCGAGCCGATGGTCAACATCCGGGCGACGCTGGATCATGCCGAGAGCGCTGGGATCATCGCTGCTGCAACCCGCGCGGCCCTCATCGAGCGCGCCAAGGCCCTGTTCTATCAGGACCGGTCCTGGCAGAGCATCCTGCGGGATCGCGACCCTTCGGCCCCCTTGAGCGCCGAGCTTCGGCGGCTGGAGGGCTGGCTGCCGGCCGGGCGGATCGACCGCAAGGGCCTCGACGCGCGCGCCATGATCGCTGCGATGCAGGCGTTTCTCGCCGGCAATCCCGCCCCAGTGCGCACGACCTTCAAATTCGAATGGACGGACATGTGGGACGTTGTCGCGGGATCGCCGCCGGCGCGCGGCGCCATCGCGGGCGATGCCGGCGGCGGTACCGAGGAGGATTGGGTGCTCGACGAGCTGCGGCTCGACGAGGCCGCCTTCGAGTCGGCGAGGCAACGAGCGTTGCTCCGCCGCCTGGCGCGCGATCGTGTCGGCCCGCAGCCGAGGAACGTCGAACTCTCGGCGCTGCGCGCGAGCGAGCAACGGCTGCGCGCACGGCTGGGCCTGTTCCGCCGGGCCGATGTCGAGCGCTGGTGCGGGGAGAACGGGCTCCAGCCGGAAGACTTCGAGCGACTGATCGAGGACCATGCCCGCCTGGCGACGATCGAGGCCGATCTTGACGGCGTGCTGGGGCGCGATCTGCTCGATCAGCTCAAGCTGGACGACGGCTATGGCGGCTTTCGAGCGCGGGCGCGCGACAAACGCGCCGCTCTCGCCGCCGGCGGTCTCGAAGACCCCACGCCGATCGATTGCGGTCTGACGCCGATCGCCCTGGTCGCTTGGCATTTCGAGGCCCGGGTCGGGCGCGATATCCCCGACGATCTCGCCGCCTATGTTCGGCGCCTGGGCTTGGGGAAGCCCGCAGATTTCTATCGCGTGCTCGCGCGCGAGTGGCTATATTCCCAACGGGGAATGGTTGGGGCCGATCGAAAATAGGGCGTGTTGATGGCACGGCTTCGTGCCCGATCGGGCCGTTGGGGAGTGTCAGCAGGCGGATCTGCGATCGCCGAAGAGTCGGTGGTCTTCGATTCCGATCCAGTGCGGTCGCGTGGCGGCACGCGCTTCCGGCTGTTCCCGCAACCCCCGTTCCTGAAGCACTATCGAACGCCGGTCGTCGTGCGCCTTTCGCCGCGCGCCGGATCGGTCGGGCCCGGGCCGTCCGACGCTCGCATGCACGTCGTGGAGCCGATCGGCAAGCAGCGGGCCTACGGCATCGCGCCCGGCCCCTTCGGCTCGCCCTTTGTCTATCTGCCGCCCTGGGACGGCTCGATCGAGCCGCCGGCGATGCCGGACGCCTGGGGGAATTTCGACGGTGCGGAGATCGGCACACCCGCGTTCGATGCCGCCCACGTCTATGGCTGCGTCCGCTGGACCCTCGATATCTGGGAGCGCTATTTCGGCCGCCGGCTCGAATGGCACTTCGCGCGCGACTACGACTCGCTGGAGATCTCGCTCTATCCCGATCTCGACAACTCCCACGCCGGCTACGGGTTTCTCGAGATCGGCGCCGACCTCTCGGAGGGTAGGCCCCAGTCGTTCGGCATCAATTTCGACGTGGTCGCCCACGAGACCGGTCACCTGATGATCTATTCGCTGCTTGGCGTACCCGAGATCGACGAATCGATGGGCGAGTACCAAGGCTTTCACGAATCCGCGGCCGACATCGTCGCCATGATCGCCGCCGCTCATTTCGACCCGGTGCTTGACGAGTTGTTCGCGAACACCCGCGGCAATCTCTATGCGCTCAACGAACTCAACCGGTTTGCCGAGCTGTCGGAGCAGACGCAGATCAGGCTGGCCTCCAACATCGTGAAGCTGTCGGCCTTTCGCGACGGCTGGAGCGACGAACACAAACTGGCCTTGCCGCTGACCGGCGCCATCTTCGACATCCTCTGCGACATCTATCACCGCCTGCTGATCGAGCGTGGCCTCATCGGCCGTGCGCTGGTCCGCCTCGTCGAAGAAGAGCACCGGCTGGGCGAGAACGAAGCGCAGATCCAGGCCGGGTTCGACGAGGCCTACGCGAGCGGTCCACAGGGCTTCCGGGAGTCGCTCTGCGACGCCCGCGAAACCCTCGGCCAATACCTGTCAGAGACCTGGCAGCGCCTGACGGCCGACCGCTTCAGCTACGTCATCGTCGCCGACACGATGTTGGAGGTCGACCAGGACTTGAGCGGCGGCCGCTTTCGGCGAGCGATCGAAAGCAGCTTCCGCTGGCGCGAGTTCGGCGAGGTCGCGATCGGCCCGCGCCTGCCGAAGCCGACAGAGGGCAGCCATCTGCACTCGGCCCGCACGGTCCTGCCGGAGCATGCACGCTGGCTGCCACGCATGAGCTATCGCGAGCGCTGGGCGCTGGCACGGGAGAGATGTGGATTGGCAGCGCCGGCAGATTTGCGGCGCGGCACGGCGAGACGATAGGGAGTGGAAGGAGAGAAGAGTCATGCCTGAGAATCTCATTAAGGCGTCGGCAATTCTATTGTTTGGCCGCGTCGTCGAGGATCTGCAGATGAGGGCCTCGAGTGGATCCGGATCAGCTGCAAAGAGAGCGGCGAAGAACGCATCTGTTGAGCCCCTGGGCGCCAACCACCTACTTGCAGATCAGCTTGCCGCGGATGGTAGCTGTTTCGCACGCATTTATGCCTTTGCGTACGAAGGAAACTACTTTGACCTAGCGCGCCCCGCGCTATACCTCGTCCATGGACCCGGCGAAGCGATCTCCGAAGCAATCGCGGTCGATCAAAGCGGGGTTGCGGTGCCGCCTACCAGGTTCGCTACCGATCTTCGGGTATGGTCCTATTACGACAAAGCAGATATGTCGATTCGACTCGATGTCGAAACGGGAACGCTTGAGCAGATCCTGCTCGACTTGGAGACTGGGGCAGGCCAGGCCAATTTCTCCGGCCAACTGGCGAGGTCAGGCCAACTAGCGAGATCAGGCCAACTAGCGAGAGCTGGCCAATTGGCCAGGTCGGGTCAGCTGGCGCGGATTCGGGGCAATCGTAGCGGAGACGACTAACGCTCGTCGACGTTTGTACACTTATTCATATTGAAGTGTCAGTGCACGGCTCGCTCGCGTCGTGGGCAGTGAGGGCATCGCCCCGCTCGTGGACGTCAGTTTCAGGCGCGGCCAACGTGAGAGCATTCGAATCCCTTGTGTCTCTATCGGAGGCCGGCACGCTGTAGCCCCTCGATAAATCGTTCAACAGTATCGGAGCTCCTGTAGGGCGCGATGGTGCGCCAGTGGTCCACGGAGAAATCCGGATGGACAGCCATCACTTGATCGGCGTGGTGGTGGGCTTCTGTGGTCCGACCGAGGAGCGCGTAGCTTGATGCCAGTAGGCGGTGCGCTTCAGATTGGTCGTGCATCTTCTGCAGCAAGCGGATCGCCTCTTCGTAGTTGCCAAGACTGAAATAGGCCTCTCCAAAATTCCACAAATACCAGTCCGGATGAAGCGGATTGAGCCGGACCGCCCGCTTCAAGACGCCAATGGCGCGTTCGGCGTCGCCGCCCGATGTGAGGGAGTCGCCCATCTCGGCCAGGATATCCGCGTCATTCGGATTGAGTTCGACGGCGCGTTCGTAGGCCGCGAGCGAGGCATCATGTTGCCTCTTGTAGAGGCATGCGAATCCCAGCTCGGAATGACCGCGCGCGTCCAGGGAGTCGCGCCGGGTCGCATCCACTGCCAGTTCCATTGACCGGTCTAGTGCTGCTTCGGGAAAATCCGTCCACCGGTAGCGCCAGGCAAGATTGTACGTTCGCGACATCCCCGCGTAGCTACGCCCGTAGTTCGGGTCGACGTTGGCCGCCTCCTCGAACAGTCTGCGCGCGTGAAGAACGGCCTCTTTCCTGAATTGGATGCTCAAATCCTGGCCCCGCAGAACCAGGCCATAGGCCCGTAATTCAGACGGCGGCTGGCTGCTGATTCTTCGGCGCTCCGCTGCCATGACCTGGCCGGCACAGCGGGCCGCGATGACACCGGTGATGTCTTCTTGAAAATCGAAGACGTCGCTCAGATCGCCCTTGTAGCGATCGGACCAGATGATCCCGCCGGTGCTAATCTCGACCAGCTGCACATTGATGGAGAGACGGCTTTGCGATCGCTGCAGGCCGCCGGTCAAGGCATAGTGCACGCCGAGTTGACGACCCACCTCGCTGAGGTCGACCGATGCATCGCGAAAGTGGAACGCAGAATGCCGTGCGATGACCAGCAGCTCGCGGAAGCGGCTCAGATTTGTAATTATGTCGCTGGTGATGCCGTCGCACAGGTGGGCGTCGCGCGGATCGTTCGACATGTTCCTCAAGGGCAGCAGGACGACCGAAGGGCTCTGTCCCGTCGGTTGCGGTGAGGTGGCTATTGGGAGTGCCGGCAGCTTCAATGGAGCAGCCGTAACTTCGAGATCGATGGCGAATGCCTCCACAGGCTCCGCCATGTTCTTGAGGTTCTGCCGGCCGATCGGCGACATGTGGATCGGCAGCTTGCCTTGCACGACGCGATACACGCTCTCGGAGATGCAGATACCGCCCGGGGGCGCCAAGGATTGCAGGCGCTCGGCGACGTTCACCTCGTGGCCGTAGTAGCCGTCCGTCTCTTCGATGACTTCGCCGAGGTTGATGCCGATCCGGAAGACCGGTTCGTCGGGATCGCTGTTCCACACCGCGTCGTTGCGGAACTCGCGCTGCATCTCCACGGCAAACCGAACGGCCTGAAAAGCGCTGTCGAACGCGGCTTTGACCGCATCGCCCTCGACGTCGAAGACGCGGCCCTCGTAGTCGGCGATCAGGGACTTGAAGAGGTGCACGCGTCGCATGACGCGCCGGTGGGTGCCGAGTTGGTCCCGCTCCATCGCGCCGGTATAATTTACAACATCGGCAAACAAAATTGCCGACAGCCGCTGCCGCACCTCGTCGCTACCCGACGGGGTCATGGTCCAAAGCTCCCGTTTCCCTTGATATTCCGGCAACTTATCATGGCGGCGTGAATGGTTCTAGAGATAAGGTCGTTAAGATCGGACTGCACGCCTGGGGCGCCCCGCATCGCTCCCGTCGGATATCAAACGCAATCCCGCTTGTGCCGGACCAGCCAGTTTCGGGACACGACGCGAATATCGCCCTCATAAGCATCGAGCGTCGCCTCGACGACGAATTCGGTGGCCGTGGCGCGCATGACGGTGCGGGTCTCGGTGCGGACGTTCCAGTCGCCGCGGCTCATGTTGCGGCTGTTGGCGATGTCGATCATCGCCGAGGTCGGATCGTCCTCGCCGATGCGGAAAAGCTCTTTCTTCGTGTGATCGCTGGTGAAGTCGATGGCGTCGATGGTGTAGCGGCCGTGGTCGTCGTCGGTCGTGAAGACTGTGGTCCCGCTGGTGAGATCGTAGGTCAGGCGCTCGCTGGTCTTGTCGGGCCGATGCTCGGTCGTCAGCAACGCCGGCGTCGCTTCCGCCGGCAGGAAAGGCGTCAACGTGGCATCCTCGGCTCGCCGTGGGCGAACGGGGAGTTCGAGTACGCTCGCGCCGGCATAGAGCGTGAGCGTGACCGGCGCCGGCGATGGCCAGGCGATCGGCCAATAGGAGGTCGAGACCGCCACGCGCATCCGGTGTCCCGCCGGAAAGACGTGGGCGATGTCGTTGAGCTGGACGCGCACGCGATAGCGCTTGCCCGGCTCGAGCGGCGCCGGCGATTCGTGGCTGTCGCGGTGGGTGAGATTGAGCAGGCCGTAGCTGATCCGCAGCGACGCGCCGTCTGCCGCCACATCGTTCAAGCGAACGCAGACCTGCGCCTGCGGCCGATCGACCGCCAGCTCCAGTGTGACGACCGGCGCTCCCAGGATCTCCAGGTTGGCGGCCAGCGGCGCGCTGTCGAATAGCAGCGACTTGCCGTCCTCGGGGCGCTGATCGCCTGGCATGTCCGGCGCGAAGCCATAGGCGCACCAGTGCCCCGCCAATGCTCCGATGCTGAGCGGCGAGCGGTGGGTGAGCGCAACCTCGGGCGCCGCGGCCGCCGCCAGGCCGCCGGCATTGAGGGCAAAGCGCTGCGGCCTGATGTTCGGACTGGGCCAGGACGGCTCCGCAACCCAGCGGCCCGGTCGTTCGACATAGTAGGTCTGCGGCGAAACGGATTCTTGCATCCACGCGCGATACATCGGCTCGGCCATGATGCCGGTGTCGATGCCTTTGAGCCAATGGTCCCACCAGCGCAGGCACTCCTGCAGGAAGCCGATGCGCGGGCCCGGCTCGGCGAAATGGGGATAGCGATGGGCCCACGGTCCGATCAGCCCCTTCTTCGGGCCGGTCAGGCCGGCGAGGAGCCGCGGTATGGCATTGGAGTAGCCGTCGGCCCAGCCGCCGACGGCGTAGACGGCGCAGGTGATGTCAGCGTAGTTCTCGCACACCGAGCCGTGCTTCCAGAACGCATCGCGGCGCTGATGCTGCAGCCAGTTGTCGATCAGCAGCGGCTGGTTCTCCAGCCGCTGCAGCCACATCTCGCGCCAGCGCTCGCCGACCAGGGCCGGGTCCGGCGGGTGCGACTGCAACGCGAACATAGCCGACGCCCAGGCGACGTTGTCGATCAGCATGCAGCCGCCCATGGCGTGGATGTCATCGGCGTAGCGATCGTCGGTCGAGCACAGGCTGATGACGGCCTTGAGCTCCGGCGGCCGCCGCGCCGCCACCTGCAGGCCGTTGAAGCCGCCCCAGGAGATGCCGATCATGCCGCAGGCCCCCGTGCACCAAGGCTGCTTCGCCAGCCACTGCAAGACCTCCAGGCAGTCGTCCTGCTCCTGCTTCAGATACTCGTCCAGCAGGATGCCGTCGGACTCGCCGGTGCCGCGAATGTCGACGCGCACCGCCGCATAGCCGTAGCCGGCGAAGTAGGGGTGGGTGAGGGCGTCGCGGTCGCAGGTGCCGTCGCGCTTGCGATAGGGGAGGTATTCGAGGATCGCCGGCACCGGGTTCCTCTCCGCGTCCTCCGGCAGCCAGATGCGGGCGGAGAGCTTCGTTCCGTCCCGCAAAGTCATGAAGACGTTCTCGATCTCCCGCACCTTGCGGGGGAACTGCGTGACGGTTTTCATCGGCCAATAACTCTATGTGATCATGTGAGCGTCAGGCGGGCATTGAAGGCGACGGAGATGCGTTCGCCCGCCCCGCGATAGGGAAACACGGCGTGCATGTGATAGCTGGGAAAGAGGAGCAGCGATCCCGCGACCGGCACATAGCTCTCGGTATGGCGGCGGTCCTTGATGTGGAACATGTTGGCGCTGGAGCGCGGATCCAGGAAGACGAGGCTGCCGCCGGGTTCCGCTTCGTGCGGATCGGCGGCGGACAGGTCGGGCACCTCGACGTAGTAGACGCCGCTGACATGGGCATCGGGATGGACGTGCGGCGCATTGTAGTCGCCGGGCCGCATGATGACGGCCCAGCCCCACAGCCGGGCGTCCACGCTCATCGGCGGCTTGAGCAGGACGTCCTGGAAGAAGCGCGGCAGGTAGGCCTGCACGCCCTGGTACAGCAGCTGCTGCAGCGACACGACGGACGGATCGTTCCGATAGAGGAAGTTCGTATCGGTCTGGTAGCCGCCGCGCGTGGAACTGCCGGGCGCCGCGTTGGGCCCGGTATCGCGCAGCCCGCGGACCAGCGCTGCCAGGCTGCTGTTGAGGGCCGCGAGATCGTGGTGCTGACGCCAGAGCACGGGCGTGGGAAACTGCTCGAAGGTCCGGTCGCCGAAAGGATCGCTCATGATCGCTCCCGGCCCGGTTCACCCCTGCAGATCGCGCTGTCGCTGTCGCTGTCGACCGTCGGCCAAACCATTCCCACCCCCGGCATCCGCGACCGAGACTAGCGGGCGGCGGCAGGCGCGGGCAAGCGGTTGGCGTCAGAGTTCCCCGCGCACCGCTCGTTCGAAGATATGGCGAAGGTCCGATGCGGCGACGCGAACAGGGTTCGTCGGCGCGTTGCCGTCGGCGGCGGCCTTGCGCGCGACCTCGTCGGACCGCCGGTCATCGACTCCGATCGCGGCGAGGCTGTGCGGGATGGCGAGTCGCTCCCGCAGATCGATGATCCAGGTCAGCACGGCGTCGAATGATTGCGCCGGCAGTCCGAGGAAGCGGGCGAGTCGCTCCATCTTCGCGCCGATCGCCGGCCGGTTGAACGATAGCACGTACGGCATGAGCACGGCGTTGGTGAGGCCGTGATGGGTGTCGTAGATGGCGCCGATCGGGTGGCTGAGGGCGTGCATGGCTCCCAGCCCCTTGCGGAATGCCGCCGCGCCGATCATCGCCGCCGCCAGCATCTGCGCCCGCGCCTCCAGATTGCGGCCGTCGACCACTGCGACCGGCAGCCATTCCGCGATCAGGCGCATGCCCTCGAGCGCCATGCCGTCGGCCATCGGGTCGTAGTCGGGCACGCAATAGGCCTCGAGGCAGTGCGAGAGGGCGTCCATGCCGGTCGCGGCCGTGAGGTGGGGCGGCAGTCCGACCGTGAGCGCGGGGTCGCCGATGACGATGCCCGCCTGCATCTTCGGATGGGCGATGATCTCCTTGGTCTGCGTGCTCTCGTCGGTGATGACGGCGCCGGCCTCCACCTCGGAGCCGGTGCCGGCCGTGGTCGGCACGGTGACCACGGGGGCAATGCCCGCGACATTGACGTCCGTCGGTACCGGCCTGCCCCACACGAAGTCCCACAGTGGCCGCGACTGTCCGATCATCAGCGCGATCGTCTTGCCGGCATCGAGCGCGCTGCCGCCGCCCATGGCGATGACGCCGTCGTGACCGCCGGCGCGGTAGGCGGCCACGCCGGCGCCGACGTTGCTGCCGTTGGGATTGCTGCGCACGCCGCTGAAGAGGCCCGTCGGCAGGCCGGCGCTATCGTTGGCCGCAATGGCGTCGCGCACAATGGCGAGCGACGCCAGGCCCTGATCGGTGACCAGCAGCGGCCGTCGCATGCCCAGGATCCGGCAGGCATCCGGCAATTCGGCGATCCGCCCGACGCCGAACCGGATGCTCGTGGGCGTCGGCCAGTTCCCGCGCGGCAAAACCTGTGTCGTATTCATCGTACTCCCCATGGCGGCCGGTAAGCAGTGATTGTTCATGAGTTGGCAACACCCCATCCAATAGGCTATAGCGGTGCGGCTCTGGGTTATTGATAGTTGCGGATGAATCTGACGGGCGCAGACCATATCTCTGGAGTCGGACCAATGCCTCGGACGGTGCGCTGTTATGCAGAAGGGCAGGACGGAGACTGGGAGGCCATCTGCCTCGACTTTGACATCGCGGTGCAGGGCGAGTCCTTTCAAGAGGTTTTTCAGTCCCTCAACAAGGCGATTAGTCTTTATCTGGAAACGGCCGCTGCGTTGCCCGAGTCCGATCGCTTGAGGCTGCTGAGCCGGCGGGCTCCATTCACGGTGAAATTCAAGTTCCTTGCGCTTGCAATTCGGTCTCTGCTCGGCGGTCGCGACAACGGCGGCCAGCATCATCAATTCACGATGCCTCTGACGGCTTGATTTGCCGACGGCTAGCGAAACAGATTCCTGCTCAGGCCGGATTGTCGGATCATCGCGCTCAATGTCCCAGGTTTGATGTCGTCACTCTCGCGGTGGTAGGCGACGACTACG
>JBGPEQ010000067.1:0-11436 GCA_041482855.1 Dongiaceae bacterium
CGTTGGCGTCGGCCTCGCCCGAGAGCAGGCTCTCCAGTTCGCGCTTGGCCGCCCGCGCCCGCAGCTCTTTGAGCTGCGCCTCGGCCTCGGCCACCGTGCCCTGGTCGCGCTCGGCCTCGCCCAGCTCGATCAAGGTCAGCGCGTCATCCAGCTCCTGCTCGAGCGACCGATAGCCCTTGATGGCGTTGTCGAGATGGGCGCGCTCGCGCGTCACCTTCTGCGCCGCCGCCCGGTTGCTCCAGAGGTTGGGGTCCTCGGCCTTGGCGTTCAGCTCGTCCAGCCGCTTCAGCGCCCGGTCCCAGTCAAAGATGCCTCCGCAGCAACGCCAGGGAAGCGCGGATCTCGCCGGCCATGGTTTCGGTCTCCGCCCGCATCGAGCTACTCCTTGAATGAGGTGACGGTGTTGAAGCGCGCCGGACTTAGGGTTCGTCAGGGGTCGGCGTCAATAGAGACCGCCGGTGCCCGTGGGCGCGGTGCCCGTGCCCGTGCCGGTGCCGCCGCCGTTGCTGAGGACGTCGCCCGAGCCGCCGATGATCACGATCTCGCCGTTGGGCTCGCTGCCCGGCTTGAACGCCTCGAGGATGATCTGGACGCTGTCGCTGGTCGGCCGCTGCCCCGTGTGCAGGTCGACGCGCACCAGCCGCAGGCCCGGCGCCACGCGGAACGGCGTCGCCGGCTTGTCGGCCAGGGCCTCCATCATGAAGTCGCGAAAGATCGGGGCCGCGATGGCGCCGCCGGTCTCCTTGCCGCCGAGGCTGCGCGGCTGGTCGAAGCCGACATAGACGCCGACGGCCAGATCGGGCGAGAAGCCCACGAACCAGGCGTCCTTGCTGTCGTTGGTGGTGCCGGTCTTGCCGGCCAGCGGCTTGCCGACCACTTTCACGGCGACGGCGGTGCCGCGCTGCACCACGCCCTCCATGATATGCACCATCTGATAGGCGGTACCGGGGTCGATGACCTGTTCGCGCGCGTCCGGGATCTGCGGTACGGGCTGGGAGTTCCAGGTGGCGACGCGGCAACTCTGGCACGACCGTTCGTCGTGCTTGTAGATCGTTTCGCCGTTGCGGTCCTGAATGCGGTCGATGAAGGTCGCCGTCACCCGCTTGCCGCCGTTGACGATCATGGAATAGGCCGTGGTCATGCGGATCGGCGTCGTCTCGCCGGCGCCGAGCGCCATCGCCAGCGTCGGCATCAGGTTGTCGACCACGCCCAGCTTCTTGGCGTACTCGACCACCTTCTCCATGCCGACCGCCTGGGCAACGCGCACGGTCATGAGGTTGCGCGACTTCTCGATGCCGACGCGCATGGTCGCCGGCCCCAGATAGTCGTTGCCATAGTTCTCCGGCGACCAAGGCGGCAGGCCCGGCCCCTGGTCGATGGTGATGGGGGCGTCGAGGACGACCGTTGAGGGCGTGTAGCCGCTGTCGAGCGCGGCCATGTAGACGATCGGCTTGAATGACGAGCCCGGCTGGCGCATGGCCTGGGTCGCCCGATCGAACTCGCTCTGCTTGAAGCTCCAGCCGCCGGTCAGGGCGAAGACGCGGCCGGTATGCACGTCCATGGCCACGATCGCGCCGCTGACCTCGGGGATCTGCCTCAGCGCATAGGTATCGGCTGGGTAGTCCTTGCCGTCTTCGCTCTTCGCGATCTTGGCGACGATGATGACATCGCCGCTTTTGAGCGCGTCGGATGCCTTCTCGATGGTCGGCCCGACGACCTTGCCCTCCCGGACATGGCGGGCCCAGCGCAACTCGGCCAGCGGGATCGTGCCGGTGCTGCCGTCGGCGAAGCCGATCTTCGCCTGCTTCGCATCTGCCTCCAGCGCCATCGCCAGACGCCACTCGTACAGCCACTCCGGCACCGGCACCATCGCCAGCCGCTTCTGCCAGTCCGGCCCGGGATCGATTTCGGCGACCGGTCCGCGCCAACCGTGGCGCAGGTCATAGCGGACGAGGCCTTCTCGCAAGACCCGGTCGGCGATCGCCTGCAGCTTGGGGTCGAGCGTCGAGCGGATATAGAGGCCGCCCGTGTACAGGTTGTGCTGGCCGAGATTCGGATCCGTCGATGTCGCGATTTCGCGCCGCACCTCCTCGGCGAAGTAATCGGCCCTAACCGCCTCGGTCGAGCCGCGCGCGCGCGGCTGCAACGGCTCCGCCAGGGCCGCGTCCGCCTGCGCCCTGGTGATGAAGCCATTGTCCAGCATCTGGCCGATCACCCAGTCGCGCCGCGCCTTCGCCTGCGTCGGATGCTGCGTGAGGTGATAGTCGTTGGGCGCCTTCGGCAGGCCGGCCAGATAGGCGGCCTCGCCGATCGTGAGCTCATCCAGGGTCTTGTCGAAGTAGTTGAGCGCCGCCGCGACGACGCCATAGGCCCCCTGACCCAGATAGATCTGGTTGAGGTAAAGCTCGAGGATGCGGTCCTTGGAGTAGGACTGCTCGAGGCGGAAGGCGAGGATCAGCTCCTTGGCCTTGCGCTGGTAGCTGACCTCGCTCGCCTCGTTGCTGAAGAAGAAGTTCTTCGCCACCTGCTGGGTGATGGTCGAGGCGCCGATCGGCCTCCGGCCGCTGCCGTAGTTCTTGATGTTGGTCAGCATCGCCGCCGCGATGCCCGGCAGATCGATGCCCGGGTGGGTGTAGAAGGTCTTGTCCTCGGCCGAGATGAAGGCCCGCTTGACCGGATCCGGAATCGCGCTGCTCGGCACGAAGACCCGCTTCTCGATCGCATACTCCGCCAGCAGGCGCCCGTCGCCCGCCAGGACGCGCGTGACGAGCGGCGGATGATAGTCTTTCAGCTGCTGATAGTCGGGCAGCTCGGCGCTGAACCTGTTCAGGGCAAGCAGCAGCGCGATGATCGCGAACATGCCGAGATTCGAGAGCAACCCGAGGATGCCGCGCAGTAGTTTCATGACCAATCGATTCGCCCACGCCGAAGCAGTGCAGTGATTATATCGATATATTTGTGGCGGAACAGCGTCACGCCGACGCTGGAATTCGGGCGCTCAGGACTGGCGGACGCTCCGCTGCCATTGGAAGTAGCGATCGACGGCGTCGCGGATGGCCTTGGCCACCACGCGGCGGTGGCGCTTCGAGCTGAGCGCGGCCTCGTCATCCGCGTTCGAGAGGTAGCCGAGCTCGAGCAGGACCGACGGGACATCCAACGCCTTCAGCACGACAAAACCGGCGAAACGGTGGGAGTCGCGCAGCACCAGCGTGCGCTCGCCCAGCTGGTCGGTCAGCAGACTGGCGAAGCGGGCCGAGAGGTTCTTCGTCTCACGCTGGGCCAGATCGATGAGGATGCTCGTCACCATGGCGTTCTGAGTCGTCAGGTCAACCCCGGTGATCACGCCGTCCTTGTTCTCGCGCGCCGCCACCGCCGCCGCTTCGGCGTCCGACGCCGTTTCCGACAAGGTATAGACCGAGGCGCCGCGCAGGTCCGTCTTCTCGTTGTGGTCGGCATGCAGCGAGATGAAGAGGTCGGCCTTGGCCGCGCGGGCGATATCGATGCGCTGCCGAAGCGGCAGCAGCCGGTCGTCCGTGCGCGTCAGCACCACCTTGTAGCGGCCGGTCGCCTCCAGCAATGCCTTCAACTGCCTGGCCATCTGGAGGTTGACGTCCTTCTCCATCGTGCCGTGGGCGCCGATGGCGCCGGGATCCTTGCCGCCATGGCCGGGGTCGAGCACGATCGTGGGGATGCGGGAATCGTTGCCTGCCACCGCGTTGCCCGGCGGTTGAACGGCCGGGACCGTGAGGACGGCGACCTCGGTGCCCATCACATCTTCGCCGTCGACAGCGGAATCGTCGGGCTTTGTCGGCGGCAGCGGCCAGTCGGCAGTGGAGGAGGCTGCCTCCGCCGCGTCAGGAATCGCGACAGCTTCGGTCGAGGCGATCTGAACGGGCAGGAGGGCTGCCGTCATGCGATCCGCCTTGGCGTCGTTGGCGACCATCGCAGGGCCGGGAATGGGCGGTGCCGGATCCGATTTCGGTTCGTCGACGGCCGCCGGCAATATCGGATTTTCATTGATGGCAGCGGCGATTTCGTCCGTCGCCACGGGCTGCAGGTCGATGAAGATGCGCGCAGGAGCCGCCCCCTCCGCTTGCAGCATTTGCGACTGCCTGACGCGCGCCGGCTCCGCGAGTTCGAGGGTCATCCGACTGCCCGCGCCGGCTTCCTGCTCGATGCGAATTGCCTTGATGAGGCCGTGCCCTGCCGGCGGCTCGCCACCGGTCAGGTGGAATCCGGCGTCTTCCAACTCAATGACGACGCGATGGGGATCCGCCTGCGGCTCGATGCGGTACTTGGCGGGAGCGCTGAGATCGAGGACGACTCGGGTGCTGTCGGGATGCACGCCCAGCCGGATGTTGACCACGTCAGCAGCGGCGGCCGCCATGGCCGGACAAGCGAGCACCAGCCACGCGGCGAGAAGCCAACGAAAAACCAGTAGGTTGCGGGGATTCTGTTGCATTATTGGTAGATATATATCCGACAAGACATTGTTGTCTATATAGAATCTGTCGAGAACGTTGCTGCTCCGCGCGGCCGCCGCCAAATTGGAAAGCCATTGTGGAACGCTGCCGCTATGGCTATTGTCCCTCCGTTGGCCGACTGCGTGTCACTTGACCGGACGATTCCGGCGCTGCGAAGCCGAGGACGGCGACGATCTCTTCGATCGCCCACCGGCAACGACATGGGCAGCGTGCAGCCGAATATCCGGCGACAGCGTAGCGGCGAACTGGTTACGCAGTCGTTAACCCTAATCGGCGGACTCGGCTCTGGCCCGTCCGCCTCCGGGCAAGCATTTGAGCGACAAGCGGTTCTGCCGCCGTCGCCCTTCGACAGGTCGGAATGACTCACACCCGGATATTCAACAACCGTTTCGCGCCGCCGCCCGCGGAGACCGTCGGGTGCGCCGGACGCGTATTGGAGATTTCAAGTAATGACAAGACGAATGCTCATCGAAGCCACCCACCCGGAGGAGACGCGAGTCGTCGTGGTGGATGGCAAGCGCCTCGAGGAGTTCGACTACGAGAGCGCGAATAAGCGCCAGCTCAAAGGCAACATCTATCTCGCCAAGATCACCCGCGTAGAGCCGTCGCTGCAGGCGGCGTTCGTAGAGTACGGCGGCAATAGGCACGGCTTCCTCGCCTTCAGCGAGATTCATCCCGACTACTACCGCATTCCCGTCGCCGATCGCGAGGCCCTGCTGGCCGAGCACGCAGCAATGGCAGCGGCGGACGCCGCGTCGGACAACGATGAAGAGGATCTGGCGGCGAATGTCCGCGCCGATCTGGCTGCCAGCACAACGGAGACGACCGAAAGCGCGGACGCCGGCAGCGCGCCTGCCGACGATGACGACGGCGTCGAAGCGTCGTCTTCGAGCGATGACGCGGGTGACGCCTTGCCGCTGACGATGTCAACCGCCCGTCTGTTTGGTCCCGAGGCCGAATCAACGACGGAATCCGAGCCGGGCGATGATGCGGCAGGCGACGACTCGACGGACGGCGAGGACAACGCGTCCGGCGACCAGCAGGCCCAGCCGGCGGCGTCAAGCGATCAGGATGCTCCGCGGACCGGCGCCGAGGGCGCCGAACCCCGCAGTCCCGCCACATCCCTGGAGACGGTCGGCGGCGACGAGGCCGAGGACATGCGGCGGCGGCGTTCGCGCCCGCAGCGTCGATACAAGATCCAAGAGGTCATCAAGCGCCGGCAGATCATGCTGGTGCAGGTGACCAAGGAGGAGCGCGGCAACAAGGGCGCTGCGCTGACGACCTATCTGTCGCTGGCCGGCCGCTATTGCGTGCTGATGCCGAACACCGGGCGCGGCGGCGGCATCTCTCGCAAGATCACCAATGCCGGCGACCGCAAGCGCCTGAAGTCGATTCTCGAAGAGTTCGACATTCCCGATGGCATGGCCGTCATCGTGCGCACCGCCGGCAGCGAGCGCAACAAGACCGAGTTGCGGCGCGACTATGAGTACCTCGTACGCCTATGGGACGAAATCCGCCAGCTCACCCTGCAATCGACGGCGCCGAATCTGATCTACGAGGAAGCCAGCCTGATCAAGCGGGCGATCCGCGACCTCTATGCGCGCGACATCGAGGAAGTGCTGGTCGAAGGCGACGACGCCTACAAGGCGGCGAAGAACTTCATGCGCACGCTGATGCCCAGCCACGCCAAGCGGGTTCAGCTCTACAAGGATGAAAGCAGCCACCTGTTTCATCGCTTCCAGGTCGAAAGCCAGCTCGACGCCATCCACAATCCGACCGTGAATTTGCGCTCCGGCGGCTACATCGTCATCAACTCGACCGAAGCGCTGGTTGCCATCGACGTGAACTCCGGCCGGGCGACGCGCGAGCGCAACATCGAGGAAACGGCGCTGCGCACGAACCAGGAGGCGGCCGACGAAGTTGGACGCCAGCTGCGGCTGCGCGACCTCGCTGGTCTCATCGTGATCGATTTCATCGACATGGAGGAGCACCGCAACAACGCCGCGGTCGAGCGACGCCTCAAGGATGCCATGCGGCACGACCGCGCCCGCATCCAGGTCGGGCGCATCAGCGCCTTTGGGCTGCTGGAGCTGTCGCGCCAGCGCTTGCGGCCGAGTCTGATCGAGGCCAGCACCGAAGTCTGCCGCCACTGTCGCGGCAGCGGCCATGTGCGATCGACGGAATCGACGGCGCTGCACGTCTTGCGCGCCATCGAAGAGGAAGGCATCCGCAATCGCAGTTCGGTGCTCGCCATCACGGTGCCGACCGTGGTTGCGCTCTACATCCTCAACAACAAACGCGCTGCGCTGGCGGAACTCGAGCAACGCCACAACCTGCGTCTGACGCTCGGCGGCGATGACGCGCTGATTCCGCCCGACTATCGCATGGAGCGCAGCAAGACACAGGTGGTCGTCCCCGAGGTACGTCAGCCGATCAGCCAGCCGGATACCGTCGTCGAAGACGAGGAGATTCCCGACGAGGAAGAGACCGCATCGCCACCACCGGAAGCGACGGTCGAAGCGACCGTACAGGAGCCTGCGGGCGGTCATCGTCGATCCCGCCGCCGCCGGGGGCGGCGCGAAGACGGCAGGCAGCCGCAAGCCGAAACGGCGAGCCGCTTTGCCCAACCGTCATCGGATGACGGGGACAGCCGCGGGGACAGCCCGGCGATCGACGCATCCGAGGATGAACGCAAGGAGTATGTCGCGACTTCGGCGCCGGGCGAAGCTACGGGTGAGGCGGGGCCTGGCGGCGAAATGCAGGACCAGGACGGCGAGCGCCGCCGCCGCCGCCGCGGTCGCCGCGGCGGCCGTCGGCGGCGGCGCGGCAACGATCGGCAGCCGGGTCAGCAGCCGGGCGAAGAAGGTGTCGCGTCCATGTCACCTGTCGCGCAGGATGAATCGTCTGATCGCACCAGCGGCAGCTGGGCGGGCGAGAGTGACCAGCCCCCGTACCGGCACGACGCCGACGGGCCGAGCGAATCCTCGATAGAGCCGACGACGCGAGATGACGATCGCTCGCACGTCGTGAGCCAACCGGACGAACCCAGCCACGACCGGCACGCTGCCGACCTTGGCAACGATTCCGCGGAACCGCCGCACCGCGTAGAATCGCCGCACCGCGTGGAATCGCCACGCCGCGTGGAGCCGCCGCACCGCGTCGAGCCGGTCGTGCCGCCTGACAGCAACGGCAGTGGCGCAGCCTCGGCGGTCGCCGCGCCGGAGCCGGACCTCGAAGCGACCGATCAACACCCGTCCGGTCCGCCCAAGCGGGGCTGGTGGAAGCGATTGATCGAATAGCTGGAGAGCCTATTTCCGCCACTCCAGCAGGCGATCGGCGGCAGTCGCGATATCGGCCGCCGATCCGGCGAACGAAAATCGGATGAACTGGTGGCCGCGCTCGGCGTCAAAATCGAGGCCGGGCGTCGCGGCAACGCCCGTCTCGGCCAGCATGCGCCGGCAGAACGCGCCGCTGTCGTTGGTCAGCCGCGAAACATCCGCATAGATGTAGAAGGCGCCATCGGCCGGCGCGAGTCGGTCGAAGCCGGCGCGCGGCAGCTGCGCGAGCAGAAGCGCGCGGTTCTCCGCATAGCGACGGACATTGGCCTCGAGTTCGTCCCCGCAATCGAACGCCGCCGAGGCGGCGATCTGCGGCAGCGTCGGCGGCGAGATGAACAGGTTCTGCGCCAGGCACTCGATCGGCCGCAACAGATCGGTCGGCGCGATCATCCAGCCGATCCGCCAGCCGGTCATGGAAAAGTATTTCGAGAAGCTGTTGATCACGATCGCATCCTCGCCGAACGCAAGCGCGGTCGTCGGCCTCATGCCGTAGGTGATGCCGTGATAGATCTCATCCGACACCAGCCGGACCTGCCGCGCCTGGCAATATTCGTACAGGCGGCGAAGCGAGTCGGCGTCGATCATCGTGCCGGCGGGATTCGACGGGCTGGCGACGATCAATCCATCGATCGGACCGTCGATCTGGTCCAAGAGCGCGGGCGTGGGCTGAAAGCGCGTCTCGGCGCCGGTCAGCAGATTGACCGGCGTGATGCCGAGCGCGACCAGAATGTTTCTGTAGGCGGGATAGCCGGGCGCGGCGAGAGCGACGCGGTCACCGGGATCGAAGGCTGCCAGGAAGCTCAGCAGAAAGGCGCCGGACGACCCGGTGGTGACGACGACGCACTCCGGATCGACGCTGACGCCGTACATGTCCTTATAGTGGCGCGCGATGCGTTGTCGCAGCGGCGGAATGCCGAGCGCCTCGGTATAGCCGATCTGGTCGCGATCGAGGGCGCGCTTGGCGGCCTCGATGACCGCGCGCGGGGCGCCCGTGCTCGGCTGCCCGACCTCGAGATGCAGGACGTTCTCGCCGCGCGCCGCGCGCTCGTTGGCGTCGCGCAGGACCTCCATGGCGATGAAGGGCGGCACCGCGCCGCGGCGAGCGACTTTCAGCGCCACGAATCTAGTTCCCCTGAATGATGGCAAGTCCGCTGGCGCGCGGGTCGCTGCGCGCCTGGCAGCTGTCGGAGTGGCCGGGCAGTCCCTGCGGGCACCAGAGCGCGTTGACCTGGCCGAGCGGGCCGGACGGCTGCACCGCGTGGCCGCGCTGCGAGAGGCCGGCGACGACAGCTTCTGCCGTGCCATCCTCGTACAACACCGTGTCCGGCGCGCCGCTGTCGTGGACGCGCTTGGCGGCGAGCGCGTCGTCGAGCGGTCGGTCGCGCAAGACGCTGTCGAGGAAGACGGCGATCAGCGCGCTGGCGCCGGCCGAGCCGCCGGACGCGGTGGCCGCGAAATCCATGCTCTCGCGCTGCGGGCTGATCGCCAGCATCGGCCCGAGCGGGAGTCCCGCATTGGTGGGCGCAGCGGCGAGGACGACGCCCGTGCCGGTTATCAACCGGCGGTCGCCGAACAGCCGGTTCATCGTGACCTCGCAGGCGATCGTGAGCCCGTCGCGATCGGCCACGATGAAACCGGAGGCTCCGGGGTCTTCGCCTTGGCCTGCGCTGGCCGATCCGAGCGCGTCGGCCGCCGAAGCCGCGCCGGGATCGTAGCCCTGCATCAGCGACTGCAGATGCCCCGGAGACAGCAGTGCCTGCGGCTGCTCGCTATCACTACCGGCAGCCTGCAACCAAGTGGCGTGATCGGCGACAGCCCGCTTGGTCGCTTCCACCAGCAGATGCGGGCGATCGGATTCGCCCGTCGATGCGTAGGCGCCATTCTGCATCAGCAATGCCAACAGCTCGGCCCGCAGCAATCCGCCATCGGCGGGAGGCGGTGCGAAATAGGCGGCACGCTCGCCCACGTTCACGGTCAGGGCGTCGCTCGTTTGCGCCTGGACGGCCCGCAAGGTTCCCCCCTCCACCGGCAGGCCGATGGACTGCGCCGCCGACGCCAGTCGCAGCGACAACGGGCCACCGTAGAAGGCGCCGGGGCCGTCACGCTGAATCTGGCTGATCGTCGCGGCCAGATCGAATTGCTGCACGCCGTCGCCCGCATCCACGATACTGCCGTCGGCGCGGCCGTAGATGCGGCGCATCTCCGGCTCGTCGAGCAACGTTGCGCCGACCGTCGCCAGGTCGCGCGCGAGGATGCGGCTCACCACGGATCCGCGTGCCAGATCTACGGCCGGCGCCAGCAACTGGCTCCACTTCAAGCGCCCGTACTTGGCCTTGAGTACAGCCATGCCGCGGACGTTGCCGGGCAGCCCGAACGAACCGTCCGCGGACGCGCGCGGAAGAAAATCCAGTGCGATGGGACGTTCGGCTTCCGGATCGTGAATCAGGCAAACGCCGCCGCCGCCCAGGCCTGCCGACGACGGCAACGTCACCGCCAACGTGAAATAGATTGCCACGGCCGCATCGGCGGCGCTGCCGCCGGCGACCAGGGCATCGCGGGCGGCCACGACCGCGCGCGGATCATCGGCAATGGCGGCGCCGGCAAAGCCCTCGACGCTGCCGATGACGCCGGCGTCCTTTACACCGCCGCTCTGACAGCTGCCAACGAGCAGTGCCGCACAAAGCCATTGACACCAGCGGCCGCGGCACCCAGCTTTCGCCATGAACCCACGGAACGCGACATTGACCAATCGCATCATCTCCCTCGTCCTCGCGACGCTGTTCGCGTTCGCCTGCCCGCGCCCGGCCGATGCCCAAGGGCAAGGCCCTGTATTCATTCGCGACGCGGAAATCGAAGCTATCATCGCCGACTATACCGCGCCACTATTCACCGCCGCCGGCCTCGATCCCTCGGCCGTGCGCGTCTACATCGTCAAGGACGATACGATCAATGCCTTCGTCGCCGGAGGCATGAACATCTTCGTCTTCTCCGGGCTGCTGCTGCGGGCGGAGCGGCCGGCCCAGCTCATCGGCGTCATCGCGCACGAGACCGGACACATCCGCGGCGGCCATCTGGCGCGCCGGAACGATGCTCTGCGCGCCGCCACGATCGAGGCGATCGTGGCCTGCATTCTCGGCGTCGGGGCGGCGGCCGCCACCGGCCAGGGCGGCGCGGCCGGCGCCTGTCAGCTGGGATCGCACATCGGTCAGATGTCGCTGCTGGCCTTTTCGCGCACGCAGGAGGCCTCCGCCGACCAGGCCGGCCTATCGTTTCTCGACGACACCCATCAATCGGCCCGCGGTATGCTCGAGTTCTTCAAGATCCTCGGCAAGCAGGAAGCGCTGCTGGTAGGCCAGCAGGATCCCTACCTGCGCACGCACCCCTTGACGCAAAGTCGCATCGACGCCGTCACCGAACATGTCGCCCATTCGCCCTATAGCGATGTGCCGGACCGCCCGGAGTTCGTCGAAGGGTTCAAGCGCATCCAGGCCAAGCTGCGCGGCTATACCGAGCCGATCGCGCGGGTGCTGCAGCGCTATCCCGAGTCCGACAACAGTCTCGAGGCGCGCTACGCACGCTCGATTGCCTACGCGCAGCCCGGTCAGGCCGATCTC
>JBGPEQ010000068.1:0-11427 GCA_041482855.1 Dongiaceae bacterium
AGGCCATCCTGCGTCCTTCGACAGGCTCAGGATGAGGGAGAACTTTGGTGGCACAAAGAATGACCTCATGCTGAGCCTGTCGAAGCACGCACGGCGTTCGTCCGAGTCTCCTGGCCATTGCGATCGAATTCATTTCGTGAAGAACAGCTCGGTCAGCATGTAGTCGGAGATGAGGATGAGGATCGAGGCGGAGACCACGGCGTTGGTGGTGGCGGCGCCGACGCCCTGGGCGCCGCCGCGCGAGTTGTAGCCGTGATAGCAGCCCATCAGCGTGACGAGGAACCCGAACACCGAGGCCTTGACCAGGCCCGACACCACGTCGATCGTCTCCACGAAGTCCAGGGTGTTGCGGATGTAGGCCGCGGGATTGAAGCCCAGCTTGTAGATGCTGACGAGATAGCCGCCGAACACGCCGATGACATCGCCGACGACGACCAGCAGCGGCAGCATGGCGATGCCGGCAACCAGGCGCGGCGCCACCAGATAGTTGAGCGGATTCGTCGAGAGCGTGGTGAGCGCGTCGATCTGCTCGGTAACGCGCATGGTGCCGATCTCGGCGGCCATGGCCGCGCCGATGCGGCCGGCCACCATCAATCCCGCGAGCACGGGACCCAGCTCGCGCGTGATGGAGATGACGACCACGTTGGGAATCGCAAACTCGCCGCCGACGCGCGCGAACCCGGTCGAGGTCTGCAGCGCCAGCACCATGCCCGTGAAGATTGCGGTCATGCCGACGACCGGCAGCGAGTAGTAGCCGATGTCGACCATTTGGCGCAGCAGCAGCCGCCAGTAGTAAGGCGGCTTCACGCAGTGGAGCAGCGCCAGCAGCGTGAACAAGGCCAGACGCCCGATGGTGGCGAGACCGGAAAGAAAGGCGCGGCCGATGGTCTGTAGAATGGTGACGATGATCACGCTGGAGCCGCGCCTACGTCGAGATAGCGCCGGTGGTAGCGCCGGCCGAGGCTGGTCAGGATTTCGTAGCCGATGGTGCCGGCCTCGGCGGCGATGCTGTCGACCGGGATGTGCGGGCCGATGAGATCGACCCACGATCCCGGCTGCGCCTGCTGTTCCGGGATGTCGCTGATGTCGATCGTCAAGAGATCCATGGAGACTCGGCCGACAATGGGCGCGCGGCGGTCGCCGATATAGGCGCCGCCGCGATTGGAGAGGGCGCGCATGAAACCGTCCGCATATCCGACACCGATCGTCGCCAGCCGCGCCTGCCGAGCGAAGCGGTGGGTCGCACCATAACCAACGGTGCTACCAGCGTCAACGCGCCGGACTTGCAGGATTTTCGCTTGCAGGCGAACGACTTGGCGTAGCGGGTTGGATTGGTTGGCAAGCGGCGCGATGCCGTAGAGCGCGGCGCCGGGACGGACCAGATCGAAAGCATGGTCGGGCCCGAGGAAGATGCCGGAGGAAGCGGCGAGGCTGCGCGTCGTGCCCCGCTGCAAGGTCAGCCGCGCCAGCGCATCGCGAAACCGCTGCGGCTGCTCACGGTTCAGCGGATGCTCCGGCGTATCGGCGCAGGCGAAGTGACTCATGACGAGGCTCGGACGCAGGCGCTTCAGTCTGTCGCCCTCGTCGATCAGGGCATCGAGCTCATCCGGTGGCATGCCGAGGCGCGCCATGCCGGTATCGAAATGCAGGCCCGCGCGCGCATCGGCCGTATCGCCCGCCACACTTAGCCAGCTGTCGACCTCGCCGCAACTCACGAGCACCGGCCGCAGGCCGGCGACCACGAAGTCGGCCGGATCGGCGCCGTGCAAACCGGCCAGTACATAGATGACGGCATCGCGCAGCAGGCCGCGGAGCGCCACACCCTCGGCCAACGTGGCGACAAACAAGGTGCGGCATCCCGCCTGCCAAAGCGCCGGCGCCACTTTCGCGACACCGAGTCCGTAAGCATCTGCCTTGACCACGCCGGCACACTCGGCCGGCGCTACCTTGGCCGCGAGCAAGCGGTAGTTGTCGGCGATGGCCGCGAGATCGATGGTGAGGATGGCGAGAGCGGCGCGCTCCGCCGCGTCGCTAGCGCTGGACATGGAACGGCAGCAGCGGGGACGGGACGATGCGCCGGAACAGTTCTATCGGGTGCGCGCGGCCATACGCGGCTACCGACAATTCTTCAGGTAGCAGCACGTTGGCGGCGTCTCGGTCTTGACGGTGCCAGCGCCGCCTGCACTCTTTCGGGCATACGGTCGATGACCTTCAAATAGGCGATAACCGTCGTCTCCGGCGCACGCCGACCCTGCTCCCAATCGCGTAATGTGGCGACCGGCACCTTGTAGCGCCGCGCGAACCCTGCCTGTGTCAGGCCGATGCGCTTGCGTATCCGCCGAATCATCGCGGCAGCAGCGAGACGCTTCAGATCGCGTTCGTTCGAGGGCCGATTGTCCGGATCGCTGCGCGCCGCCGACTCCAGTTGCGCGTCGGACATCGCATCGAGCTTCTTCCAGTCGATGTCGCGCGCCGCCTGTTCGGCCATCTTCTTGGTCACCTTCACGACCGCCATGGTCCTAGGGTCCCTCGCTGACTGCTCTACGCTCCGCCCGTGTCGCCGGCCTTACTGATATCACCCTGCAGATATCCAGCCGAATCGTGTAGATGCACACGAAGAGACGATCGGCAACGAAGCCGTACGATTTCCAGCGCTCCTCGCCATAGTCCGTCTGCTCATCCTGTAGGCAGGCAACCTCGTTCTCGATGACGAGGCGCCCGAGTGCCAGCGAAACGCCGTGTTTGCTTCGGTTAACCTGATCTTTCGCCTCATCAAATTCGATCTCGAGTGCCATCTGTCACATTACGGCATTGCCGTAGCTTGAGCAAGGGCGCGAGTCGCGCAGCGCGGTTCGCCGAAGCGTCAGCGGCCGCCATGAGGCAGGTGATCGTCGCGGGCGAGATCGGCGAACTTCGTCACTTCGCCTTCGAAGTAGAGCGACACCGCGCCCACTGGGCCGTGGCGCTGCTTGGCAATGAGGATGTCGGCGACGTTGTGGATCTTCGCGCCGTGCTCTTGCCAGCGCTCGACCCTTTCGTTGAACTTGTCGACCGGTTCCTCCTGGCGCTGCTTCGGCTCGGCGCGCTCGTGATAATACTGCTCGCGATAGATGAACATGACGACGTCGGCATCCTGCTCGATCGAGCCGGATTCGCGCAAGTCGGAGAGCTGCGGCCGCTTGTCCTCGCGCTGCTCGACGGCGCGCGAGAGCTGGGAGAGCGCGAGTATGGGCACGTCCAGCTCCTTGGCCACGCCTTTCAGGCTGCGCGTGATTTCCGACAGCTCCTGCACGCGGTTCTCGCTGCGGCTGGCGCCGACCGAGCGGATCAGCTGCAGATAGTCGACGACGATGAGGCCGAGGCCGTGCTGGCGTTTCAGCCGCCGCGCGCGCGTGCGCAGGGCCGGCACCGAAAGCCCGGGCGTATCGTCGATGAAGAAAGGCAGGCGCGTCAGCTGCTGCGCGGCGGCGACGAATTTCGGGAAGTCCTCCTCACGCACTTCGCCGCGGCGGATGCGATCCGACGAGATGCCCGTCTGCTCCGAGAGAATGCGCGTCGCCAGCTGCTCGGCCGACATCTCCAGCGAGAAGAACGCCACCTTGGCGCCCTCCAGCACCTTCAGGTTGCCGAGCTCGTCACGCTCCTCGCGATAGGCCTTGGCGGCATTGAAGGCGATATTGGTGGCGAGCGCGGTCTTGCCCATGGATGGCCGCGCGGCCAGGATCACGAGATCGGAGTCGTGCAGGCCGCCCAGCTTGCGGTCGAGATCGCGCAGGCCGGAGGTGACGCCGGTAACGTGGCTGTCGCGCTTGAAAGCGAGTTCGGCGATCTGGATCGCCGCGGTCATGGCGTCCTTGAGCGGCCTCAGCACCCCCTCGATCTGCCCGGTTTCCGCCAGCTGATAGAGCTTCTGCTCGGCCGTCTCTATCTGCTCCAGCGCCGGCAGGTCGAGGTCGTAGGCGAAGGCCTCGTTGACGACCTCCTCGCCGAGATTGATCAACTCGCGGCGCAGGAAGAGATCGTGGATGGTGTGGCCGTAGTCTTCGGCGTTGATGATGGTGACGACGGCATTCTCCAGCCGCGCGAGATACTTGGCGCCGCCGGCCTCGACCAGCGCCGGATCCTGGTCGAAGAGGTTGCGGAGAGTAAGGAAGTTGGCGATTTGCCCGCGCTGGATCAGCGTGCCCGCGGCCTCGTAGATGCGGCCGTGGAGCGCGTCGGCGAAGTGCTCCTTGCGCAGGAACTCGTTGACCTTGTCGAAGACGCGGTTGTTGGCGAGGATCGCGCCGAGCAAGGCCTGCTCGGCCTCGTAGTTGTGGGGCGGCACGCGCGTCGGCGTGTCGTTGCCGCGCAGGGCCGTGACGTTGCTCGATCCGGTCAGGCTGCGTTCCATGAGTGCGATCCTGGTACGCTGTCATGATATCCCGATTCGGAAAAAACAACCCCTGGCGCGGCGGGTCGCCGCGCGCCTGTCCGTTCCGAAAGCGGAATGAAGCAAGTCCCCATAACTTCCGCGCCCATGCCTCCCAGCCGGCGCAGACCGACCACACTAACAGAGAAGCCACGCCCTGCTATGTCAATCTGCATGTGACAGTTGGGGATAACGGGGACGAAACGCGCCGTTCCCTAGCGTGGATTCAGCATGTTGTGGTCGACACCGGCAAGACCGACAAGAATGCTGTTGCCCTCCGTATCGACTCGCAGCACGCCGTATTTCGCCTGTGCATAGAGATCGGCAGCACCTTCCTGGAAGAAGAAGGAGTCGGCGCCGTAGCTGACTTCCTGTTCGCCGAGACGTCGCTTGTAATTGAGGCGCAGTTCGCCGGCGGCGAGCGGGGCGCCGTCGTCGAGTCGCGCGAACTGGGCGACGCCGTCGCTATCGAGCTTGACGATCGCGGTGCCGCGGCGCGGCAGCGACGCGCTGAGCGCGTCCGGCGGCAGCGCCGTGCGGGCGTAGCGCAGAGTCATGTAGTCGCCCTGGAGCAGCGAGCGCGGATCGGCCGGCCGCATTGGCAGGAGGACCTGGGCGCCATCATCGACGATCCGCTGCTTGCGGACGATATCGTAGTTGGCGGCCCCTAGCGTGAAGAGGAGACCGAGCGGAAGCAGTAGCGTGTGCCAGCGTCTCATGGCGCCGCGGCTCCGGTCCGGCGCAAGACGGCATAGGCCGCCAGCAGCGCGATGCCGACGGCCATCAGTATCCAGGACTTGGTCAGCAGCGACAGCTCGAGATCGTAGTAGAAGCGCGGCACGAAATAGATCTCAAGCAGCACGCCGACGATCGCGAGCGGCCAGTGGCCAAGCGTGAACGCCAGCATCAGGATCGCCAGAGCCGCCGATCCGCCGGGCGGCAAGAGAAGGCAGACCGCGGCTGCGACGACGGCGACGAAGAGATGGCGGAGACGGGTCGTCGGCACTGCAAGCCCGCGGCTGTGCAGCCAGGCCAGCACCATAATCGTGGCCATCGCGATGACCCGCGCCGGCCAGCTGGCGGAACCGTAGGTGGGATCGTACAGGCTGTCCGCCACGACGGCATAGAATGGCATGGCCAGCAGCAGCACCGTCGCGGTCGGCCGCACTTCCTTCAGCGGCGGGAGCAGGTAGAGAAGGGCGCCGATCGGCAGGGCGAGCGCGACGATATCGACGCGGCCGGCGACCATCGCGTCGGACAGCGCGGCGATTCCGAGTCCGACGGCAAGAGCGGCCAGCAGGAACTGCTGCTGGGCGTTGCGTCCGCGCCAGATGTCGATCGCCGTCATCGCCGCTGCAGCGGCGGCGGCGCTCCACAGGCTCTCGAATTTGAAGCCGATGCTGGCGGCGGCGATTGCGGCGCCGGCCGCCACCAGCACGATCGCGAACTGCTCGGCGAAGAGGCTCGCTCTCGTCTTCGTCTCGATGAGCAAGCCGCAGAGGAACATGGCGGCGCCGATGGCGGCGGAGCCGAGGTCGGGCTCGTCGAATTCGAAGGCGAAGTGCAGGAAGACCGCGACGAAGACGATCATGATCAGCGCGGTGATCCAGGCGCCGAGGCCGAGGAGCAGCAGCACGTACCAGGGCGCCGACCGGCTGGCCGCGCTGCTCTCGGATTCCAGCACGCGGCGAACGGCCGCCTCGTCGAGGTTCAGGCGCGCGCAAAGGGACGCGATGTCCGTCATGACGGCTGCGGCTCCAGGTTGCGGCGAAGCACTTGCAAGAGCTTGGCCGCCAGCCCCATGGCGGCGACCGACCACAGCACGAGCAGGCCAACGCTGGCGACGAGCAGACCTTCGTCACCATCGAACCCGACGGCCTCGTCGATCGCGCGGTATCCGATCGCGATGGCGAAGAGCAGGGCGAAGCCGACGACGGTCGTGGCCGTCGCGAAGTCCGGCAGCCACCGCCGGTAGGCGACGGCGCCGAGCGCGAGGGCGATGACGAAGGCGAGCACAGCAAAGATTCCATCCCCCCAATACAGCCAATCCAGGAGGTAGCCCACGGCCGGCCAGAACAGGAGGCCGAGCATGGCGATGAGGAGGCCGATGCGGGTCCAGCCAGCGGCCAGCCATACCATGGCTTTGCGGACGGCCAGTTCGCGCACCGCGAGAACGACGGCGGCGAGCCCGCCGAGGCCGACCGCCAGGGCCGTATTCGTCAGGCTACCCTCGGGAATCAGGACTTGTTCGCCGTAGAGCGAGAGCGCGAAATAGAGCACCACCAGCCACACCGCCCAGTGCGCGGCGCTGCGCGATGCCACGGTCCAAGGCAGGATCAGGACGGTCCAGGCCACGAACAGCGTATATTCATCGGCATCCGTGTTGTAGACCTGACCGATGACGGCCAGCAGTACGCCGACGAGGATCGAGGCGGCGATCAGCAGCGCCTGTCCGACAGCGCGCTCGATGCCCGCGTACCAGGCGCCGGCGAGCGCGATGACGAGGGCGGCCTCGACGGTCGCGAACTTGGCGAAGGCCGACAGGTCCGCCCAGTTGTAGGCGAAGAACGAGACGATGCCGGCCAACAGGTGCGCCGCGCCGATCGCCAGGATGGCGCGGCCGGCCCAGCTCGCCCAGGCCCGATCGTCGCGCACGGCCGACGCGGCGGCGAAGTAGCGCGCGGTCGGGATCAGGCCGTGGCTGCGCAGCGCGTTCACATCTCTGAGCGTGGGCATGGCTGCCGGCCATTACCCGTCAATCCAGTGTGAACAGCAACGTTTTTCGCGGCTTAACCCTATTCGGCCGCCGACATGGCGCGGCCGGCGTGGTGGCGTTCGAACTGCGCGATGTAGTCGCGGGTCAGCGGCACGCTGTCGAGCCGGCGCGACAGCTGCATCTGGAAAACCATATGGCCGAGGTGGCGGAACGACACCTCGTAGCCGGCGAGATAGTACTCCCACATGCGACAGAAGCGCTCGTCATAGAGGGCGCGGACCTTGTCGCGGTTGGCCTCGAAGCGGCGGCGCCATTCGCGCAGGGTCGAGGCGTAGTGCAGGCGCAGGATCTCGATGTCGGTCACCCACAAGCCCACCTTCTCGACCGCGCTCAGCACCTCGGAGAGGGCGGGAGTGTAGCCGCCGGGGAAGATGTATTTGCGGATCCAGGGATTGATGGGTTCGGGCCGGCCCATGCGGCCGATCGAGTGCAGGAGCAGCACGCCCTCGTCCGTCAGCAGATCGCGCGCCTTGGTGAAGAACTCGAGATAGTGCCCCACGCCCACATGCTCGAACATGCCGACGGAGACGATGCGGTCGTAGCGGCCGGGCTCCTCGCGGTAGTCGCGCAGGTGGAAGCGGACCTTATCGCCGAGGCCGGCGGCGCGGGCGCGCGCCTCCGCCACCTTCTGCTGCTCGACCGAGAGGGTGACGCCGGTGACGTCGACGCCGGCCAGCCGCGCGAGGTAGAGGGCGAGACCGCCCCAGCCGCTGCCGATATCCAGCACCTTCTGTCCCGGCTTCAGCAGGAGCTTGGAGGCGAGGTGCAGCTCCTTGTTGTCCTGCGCCACTTCCAGGCTGTCGTTGTCGGTGACGAAATAGGCGCAGGAGTATTGCCGGTCGCTGTCGAGGAAGAGGTCGTAGAGCGCACCGGAGAGGTCGTAGTGGTGGGCGACGTTGCGCTGGGCGCGGCCGACCGGGTTGTAGGTGTGGAGGACGTTCAACAAGCGGTGCAGGCCGGTCTGCAGCCGCTGGAAGAGATAGTTGTCGAGGGCGGCGCCGTTGCGGCCGGCGAGGTCGAGGACGTCGTAGATGGTGCCCTCCTCGACCGTGAGGGTGCCGTCCATATAGGCCTCGCCGGTCGCCAGGTAGGGGTTGAGCGGCAGGCGGCGGTGGAGGGCGCGGTCATGGAGGCGGACGGTCGCCGCGGGCCCGGGGGCGCCGGCGAAGCGATGGGTCTTACCGTAGGCGTCGACGACGGTGAGCGTGCCAACGCTGATAAGACGGCGAAAGAAGTGCGACGCCAGCATGGTCTACTGTCCCGGCCCGATCGCCGATGCCCTTGTTGCGGTCTTCATTGAGACCTGGGCGCTCCGGCGTTGGCGTTACAGTAACAAAAATATAGTAATTGTCCATATGGCGCTAAGTCGCTGAAATATAAAACACAACGGCCGCCCGGCGAGGGGCGGCCGCGGCAATCGTGCAGGCGCGGAAGAGGCTATTCGTCGCTCTCGGCCTTCTTCTTGCCCTTGGCCTTCTTCTCGCCCTTGGGCTTCTCGCCCTTGGGTTTCTCGGCCTTGGCTTCTTTCTCAGCCTTGGCTTCCTTCTCGGCCTTGGCCTTCTTCTTCGGCTTGGCTTCGGCCTCCGGTTTCGGCTCGGCCTCGGCGGGCTCGGCTTCGCCGGCAGCGGCCTCGTCGGCCTCGGCCAGCACCTCGTCGAGCGACGGCTGCTCTTCGGCGGTCGGCGGGACGAAGCCGCCGGCCTTCTTCTGGATCTCGGCCTCTTCCGCGGACTTGGCGACGTTGGCGGTGATGGTCACCACCACCTCCGGATGGAGGGCGACGCGCACGGGGTGGAGGCCCAGCATCTTGATCGGGCGGTCCATCAGCACCTGGGAGCGCTCGATGGTGACGCCGCCGGTCGTGGCCGCGGCCGCCACGTCGCGCGGGCTGACCGAGCCGTAGAGATGGCCGGTCTCGCCGGCCTGGCGGATGATGACGACGGTGAGGCCCTCGACCTTGCCGGAGATCTTCTGGGCTTCCTCGCGGCGGGAGAGGTTGATGGCCTCGAGCTGGGCGCGCTGCTTCTCGAAGCGGGCCCGGTTGGCGTCGGTGGCGCGCAGGGCCTTCTTCTGCGGCAAGAGGTAGTTGCGGGCGAAGCCGGGCTTCACCTTCACCACCTCGCCCATCTGGCCGAGCTTTTCGATGCGCTGGAGCAGGATGACGTCCATGGCGGCTCTCCTACCTCACGGCATAGGGCAGGAGGCCGAGGAAGCGGGCGCGCTTGATGGCCTGGGCGAGGACGCGCTGTTTCTTGGTCGACACGGCGGTGATGCGGCTCGGCACCATCTTGCCGCGCTCGGAGATGTAGCGCTGCAGGAGCCGGACGTCCTTGTAGTCGATCTTGGGGGCGTTGGGGCCGGTGAACGGGCAGGTCTTGCGGCGCCGGAAGAACGGCCGCCGGCCGGGCGTGCGGCCGCCGCCGCCGGAACGATCGCCGCCGCGGTCGCCGCCGCCCTCGAAGGTGCTGCTCATGACGCGTCTCCTTCAGGGGCTGGAGTCGGGGGCGGAGGCGGAGTGCTGGCCACGGCGTCGGGACGCGGGCGGTCGCCGTACTCGCGGCGCGGGCGGTCCTCGCGGTCGCCGCGGTAGCCGCCGCCGCCGCGATCACCGCCGCCGCCGAAACCGCCGCCGCCGCCGAAGGTGCGGCGCGGGCCGCGATCGTCGCGGTCGTCGCGCGAGCGGACCTGCAGCATGGCCGACGGACCCTCCTCGAGGGCGTCGACGCGTACGGTCAGGTAGCGCAGGATGTCTTCGTTGATGCGCATCTGCCGCTCCATCTCGGTGATGGCGGGGCCGGTGGCCTCGATATTCATCAGGACGTAGTGGCCCTTCCGGTTCTTGTTGATCCGGTAGGCGATGTTGCGCAGGCCCCACTGCTCCTTCTTGGTGACCTTGCCGCCCTGCTCGACGATGAGATTGGCGAACTGCTCGGTCAGGGCTTCGGCCTGGGTGGAGGAGATATCCTGGCGCGCGATGAACACGTTCTCGTAGAACGGCATGAATGCGGGCTCCTTCTGGCTGTTGGCGGCCCGGCGCCGGATCGCGGCCGCCCGGGCCTAGCCGACCCCATGAGGTGCCCGGGGGCCGGCAAGGTTATGAGGGCGCGGACTATACACAGGCGCGCCGGGAGGGCAAGGGTGGGTTGGATGGGGAGGGGTCCAGCAGCGAAATTCGCGGAACAACCTTACGCATGCGTTGGAGCGGGCGGGTCGTATGAGATTCGAGCGATGCACCCCACCCGCCTGCCGAAGTCGTACGGCGGGCAGGTGTCCAGCGGAGCGGCGGGAAGAACATTCACGCGGAGGCGCGGAGTTGTGGAGGGGAGCGGGGGCGATCGGCGCTTCACCGTCCAGCGGACTAAGCGATTCCGAGCGATCTACCCCACCCGCCTGCCGAAGTCGTACGGCGGGCAGGTGTCCAGCGGAGAATGTGGCGGCGGTCATGATCGGCTCCAATGTGAGCAAGGGTTCACCAAGAAGGGCACGCAGGGGGAAAATCGAGCTCTTGATTATCCGGGAACGTTCGTGCATTGTTCTAACAATCGAGGGGCTCTTTGTCAAGCCTCCCCGATATCGAATGACGCGGCCAAGCATGCCAGGTTGACGCGATGGAACACGACACGGACGAATTGCTGGAATGGGCCCTGAAGCTCCCAGCCGAAGCGCGGGCGGCGCTGGCAGGCTCGCTCATCGACAGCCTCGATGAGACCGTCGATGAGGGCGCGGACGAGGCGTGGGCGGTCGAGACTGCGCGGCGGCTTGAGGAGTTGCGGGGCGGCCGCGTCAAACTGATCCCCTGGTCTGAAGCTCGGCGTCGCATCGCCGGGCGCTAGATGCCGCGCCCGATCGGGTTTCACCCGGCGGCGCTCGCCGGGGATGGACGCGTGCTGATTTCTTCGGCGCCTGCCCCCGGATCAAGTCCGAGGGCCGCCAGACCCCGCCCCCAACCACCGTCCACAGGGCAGGGCAATCGCATTTGGACTTTGGCGTTCCTGCTGCGTCGTCATTGCCCGGCGGAGGTTTGTGTTCACGCATAATGGGGTATGTTTCCCGTTGGGGCGACCGGCTGGTCGCCCGCGCCGCGGACGAACCGGATTGATGTGATGAATCACCGTTTGACGGAGAGACGGGCGACCTGCCGGTCGCCCCTACAGGAATCTCGAATCTCCGCGTGCTCCGCGGCTCCGTGTGCAAAAATGCTTCTGCACCGTGGCACCCACGTCAAATTCGATAGCCCTGC
>JBGPEQ010000069.1:0-11408 GCA_041482855.1 Dongiaceae bacterium
CAGAAGGTGACGCGCGAGCGCGCCCATCTCGACAACGCCATCAAGGGCTATCGGTCGCTCGAGCAGGAGCTGGATGACGCGCTGACCTTGATCGAGCTGGGCGAGGCCGAAGGCGACCAGGGCTCGGTCGCCGAGGCCGAGGCGCAGCTCAGGGAGTTGCGGGCGCGGGCGGCCAAGCGCGAGCTGGAGAGCCTGCTCTCCGGCGAGGCCGACGCCAACGACTGCTACGTCGAAGTCCATGCCGGCGCCGGCGGCACCGAGGCGCAGGACTGGGCGGAGATGCTGACCCGCATGTACGCGCGCTGGGCCGAGCAGCATGGCTACAAGGTCGAGTGGATCGAGGAGAGCGCCGGCGAAGAGGCCGGGCTGAAGTCGGCCACCATCCGCGTCACAGGCGACAATGCCTATGGCTGGCTGAAGACCGAGAGCGGCGTGCACCGGCTGGTGCGCATCTCGCCCTATGACAGCCAGGCCCGCCGCCACACCAGCTTCGCCTCGGTCTGGGTCTACCCGGTGGTGGATGAGGATATCGATGTCGAGATCAAGGAAAGCGACCTCAGCATCGACACCATGCGGTCGAGTGGCGCCGGCGGCCAGCATGTCAACAAGACCGAGAGCGCGATACGCATCACCCACGTCCCCACCGGCATCGTGGTCAAGTCGCAGCAGGACCGCTCCCAGCACCGCAACCGCTTGATCGCCATGGGCATGCTGAAGGCCCGGCTCTACGAACTGGAGCTGCAGAAGCGCGAAACGGCGGCGGCGGCGATCGAGGCCAACAAGAGCGACATCGGCTGGGGCCACCAGATCCGCTCCTACGTCATGCAGCCCTACCAGATGGTGAAGGACCTGCGGACGGAGGTGGAGACCAGCGACATCCGGGCGGTGCTCGACGGCGACCTCGACGGTTTCCTGTCGGCGGCCCTGGCGGCGCGCGTGGGGAACAAGCGGGAATAGGCGGCGTCCGCGCCGGCCGTTCAGATTCGAGCGATCGACCCCATGTCCAGCGGGAAGTGATGCTGTCATGGACGGGTATAGTCCAAGCCTCGAAATTCGCGGAACAACCTTACGCAAAAGGTTAACGCAGGGACGCAGGTGCGGGTTTGCCGATGCGCCCGGCGCTGCGTTTTGAGCTATACACGATGTCAAAGACCGACCGCCGCAATAGCAGCGGCAGATGAAAACAAAATAGAAACCTTTCGCCGGAATACAAGAGCCTGCGCGATCGATTCAGCGGGAACGCGCAGGCGTAGCCATCTGACCCGGTTTCCCACCGGATGGCTGCAGCCGATGCAGCAGCATTCCCGCGAACATGGCCAGGACGAAGACGGGGACGGTTAGGCCGTCGAGGCCGAGGGCTGTCAGGGCCGGGCCGGGGCAGAAGCCGACCAGGCCCCAGCCGAGACCGAAGACGGCGGCGCCGAGGAGCAGCGGGCGGTCGATGCGGGTGGCGGCCGGCAAGCGGAATGCCGGCGCCAGCAGCGGCCGGCCGGCGCGCTGCACGAGCCGGAACCCAAGCGCGGCCGTGGCGACGGCGCCGGCGAGGACGAAGGCGAGGCTGGGATCCCAGTCGCCCCCGAGATCGAGGAAGCCCAGCACCTTCGCCGGGTTCGCCATCTGCGACACCGTGAGGCCGAGGCCGAACAGCAGGCCGGCGGCGAGGGAGGCGAGCGCCTGCTTCACGGCGCGCCTCCCAGGACATGGCGTGTCACGAAGACCGTGACGAGCGCGACCGCGAGGAAGGTGGCCGTGGCCGCGAGCGAGCGCGGCGACACGCGGGCGAGCCCGCAGACGCCGTGGCCGCTGGTGCAGCCGCTGCCGAGTTGCGTGCCGTAGCCGACCAGCAGCCCGCCGAGGATCGCCAACGCGAGCGACGGCGTCACCGCGATGTCCGGCGTCGTACCGCCGGCCACGCGATAGAGCAGCGGAGCCGCGATGAGGCCGATGACGAAGGCGACGCGCCAGGGCAGCTCCGCGGCCGCCGGCCGGAGCAATCCGCCGACGATGCCGCTGATGCCGGCGATGCGGCCGGTGGTCCACAGCAGCAGCGTGGCCGAGAGTCCGATGAGGACGCCGCCGATGAGGGCGGACAGAGGGATGAAGGAGGGCATGGGCGATTGGCGAAGCTAGGATGGGCGCTCGGAAAACGCCAGTCCGTCCTGCCCACGTCTTCGCCGACCATGTCCCCTATGTGCGTCCGCTATGTGCCAAGAGGAGACATCGGTGAGCTGCGCGCAAGCGCGCCCTCTGCCTAGTTTCCTCGTGAATGAAATCCTCTTAGGAAGGCCAGCACGTTGGTGGCTACGATCTCTGGCTGTTCAGGCAACAATGCATGCCCGGCACAGTCGATTTCCCCGACACGAAAACGCCGGCGCGTACCGCCTTCCCGGACGGCAGGGCGCGCCCGCCGGGCCCATTCGGCTCAATATCGATGCGTTCGATGGACATGAAACCCTCTCAGTACATTGAATTGATGGAGCGCGCTGCCGCACGCTGGCGGACACGCCATCGTCGGTTCAATGCCGACAACCTGCAAGCCCGCGACGACGATGTCAGCCCTTGACGGCGCCGCTCATCAGGAAGCCGCCGGCGAATGGCCGCGACATCAGGATGTAGAGCACCACCACCGGCAGCGAGTAGACGATCGAGAAGGCCGCAATATCGCCGTAGTGAGTTTGCGAGGCGCTGATCTGGCCGTAGATCAGTATCGGGCCCGGCAGCTCGTTCGCGTCGCTGATCAGGACCAGGGGCACAAGGAACGCCCCCCAGGCACTGATGAAACTGAATATCGCAGCGGCGGCGATTCCCGGCAGCGCCAACGGCGCGGTGACATAGAGGATGATCTGCAGCACGCCAGCGCGCTCGATTTGCGCGGCCTCCTCGAGTTCCTTTGGCACGGAGTCCATGGCCGTTTTGATCAGCCAGAGCGCAAAGGGCAGGCTCGTCACGCCAAGAAAGACGCCGGTCGGAATCAGGCTCAGCCAACCAAGGCTGCTGAACATCTGGAAAACCGGAATGATCATGATGGCGATGGGTATGCCGGTGAGGAACAGCACCGCGACCATCAGGCCATCCCGCATCGGGATACGTCGCCGCGACAGCGCATAGCCGCCCAGCGTGCCCGCGACGGTCGAAATGACCGTCGCCACGAGCGCCATGTAGAGCGTGTTGACCAGCGCCCGGAGGAAACGGCCCGATATTGCCTGTGCCAGATGGTCAAGGGTGAAGGTCGGCAGCGACAGGGACCAGCTCGCATGTTCGTCGACCGATGCGAGAAAGAGCCAAAGCATCGGCGCCAGAAACAAGAGACCAAGGCAAGCCAGGAGCAAATTGGTCAGCAACGCCGCCCGCTTCTGAACAGGACTGGTCGTCTCCGCTTTTGGGGCGACGCCGGCTGTTCCATTACCGCTCATGTCCTAAACCCCATCGGCCAGCCGGGTACGGACCGGCCGCTGCCGCGCAACACGCACGTAAAGATACGCGAACACCGTCGCAATGATAACCACCACATCGCCCAGCAAGGCGCCGTAACCCAGTTTCTTGAACACGAAACCCTGCTGATAGCTGTAGACCGGCAGGATATCGGTCGAGTTGTCGGAGCCGCCGGCCGTCATGATGTAGATGAGCGCGAAATTGGCGAGGCTCAGCAGCGTCACGAGCAGGATGTTGGTCACAATGGTCGGGCGCATAATGGGGAGCGTCACGGACGTGAAGATGCGCCAGCGCGGCGCGCCTTCCATTACGGCCGCCTCAATGACTTCCGAGGGCACTGCCCGTAAGCCCGACGACAGGATCAGCATTGAAAAGCCGGCGGTCGCCCAGACGTTCGCCAACGTGACGACCAGCATCGGAAAATGGTTCAGCGAGTCGCCATCCCCAGGCGTCACCAAGCTCAGGGCGCCATCCGTCGTGGTGAAAGCGTACCACACGACCGCGACGGTGATAGGCGGCAGCATCCATGCCACGATGGAGACCGCCCCCACACCCGCACGCAGCCAGGCCGCCGATCGCTGCATGAGCACCGCCAGCGCCATGCCGACGACGGTCACCCCGACGACGGACCCGGCGAGAAAAACCGCAGTGAGCCAGAGCGACTTCCAGAACAGGGTGTCGCGGCCCAGCCGGAGCACATTCTTAATGCCGGTAAAATGAAAATGGACCGCTGTGGGGCCGATGAGCGTGATATCGGTAAAGCCCAAATAGAACGCATAGCCGACCGGCAGGACAAACAGCGCCAGCAACAGCAGCGCAGCGGGAAGAAACAGTACCATCCCGGGGATGTCGACCCCGGGATGATCTGCCGACCGCTTGCGCAGCCTTACCTTCTTGCCGCTCTCACTAGCGGCGGCAACGACGGCATTATTCACTTGGTCTCGACCTTGTCGTCACCGAGCTGGTTGGTCACGTAGTCCTTCAGGATCCCGATCGCGTCGTCGACGGACGTCTCCGGATGCTGAGCCATCGTGCCGGTGGTCTGCTGCAATCCCTTCGACCACACCTCGAAATCAGGCAGCGGCGGCAGGATCCTGCCGTACTGGATGATTTTCGACGCGAGCTCATTCACCGGAGGGCCAAAATCGATGAGCTCGGGATCATTGGCGAATTTTGAGCTTCCGGGCACGAAGCCAGACCAGTTGGCGATATCGATAGAGTTACGCCTGTTGGACAGCACGTTGACCGCGTCAAACGCTTCCTTGGGATGCGGCGTGACCGCGGCAACGGCATAGTCCCAGCCCGCAACGGTCGTCGCGACGTTCGGCGCCTGCCCCTTCACATGGGGAATCGGCGCGACCCCTTCCACTTCGGTCGCCTTGTCCCAGCACGGGGCGCAAACCACTTTGCCCCACTGGCCGCCGTAGAAGTTCGAACCGAGAACGATCGCGACCTTCTGGTTGGGGATGATATCGGTCACCGGGACGGTATGGGGGGTCGGGGAGAACAGATCGCTCAACTTCGCACCGAGGCCCTCGCTGTAGATCGAATGATAGAACCCCAGCGTTTCTCGCAATCCGGCGCTATCAACAACCCATTTCTGGGTGGCCTCGTCGTAGATGGTCGGATCGCTCGAACCATAGAGCAGATTTCCGGCGCCCATCTCGATGCCGACCGAGCCCGCGGTGGTGCCGGCCATCAGCCACATTGGGACGACGTCGGGAACCTTGGCGTGGATCTGCCGGGCGGCGGTTAGAATGTCGTCCCAGTTCTGCGGATTCCAAGGAACGGGAAGGCCGGCCTTCTTGAACATGTCCTTGTTGTAGTAGAGCATCGAGTCGTTTTCGCCGCTGCTTACGGCGTAGACTTTGCCGTCGAACGTGCCTTCGTCCCTGATGACCTGCGGGAAGTCCTTGTACCAGTCGGTGTTGGCGACGTAGGAATCAAGCGGCAGGAGGTAATTGGACGCGACCCACTGGGCGACCACGGGTGTCGGGATCTGGACGACATCGGGAGTGGTTGCGGGCGAGCGATACAGCAGGCTCAGCTTGTTGACGATGTCGTCGTAGTTGCCCTCGATGGGAACCAGCTTCATTTCGGCATTGGGGTACTGCGTGTCGAATTGTTCCTTGACCGAAGTCCACCACTTGGCCGCCAAATCATTCGTGTCGAACACGTATGTCGGGCTATAGGCCACGGTGACGATCGTCTTGTCCGCTGCCAGGCCTGACGCCGGCAACATCGAGGCGGCCAGGAGCGCCGTGCCTAGGAGCGAGGCAATTTTGACGTAAGGCCTCGGCATACGGGGTGTCCCAACTGGATGCATGTCGTTCGTCCTCCATGTTCATCGCCTTAGTTGGCGAAAATGTCGTTACGAGTCCTTAGTCCGCTTTGCGGCGCCCATTTCGCGTCGCAAAGCCAGAGCGGTCGATCAGAGCGATGCCTGTCGCCGGATCGAAAGCGTAGATGAATCGCCGGTCAAGCGAGAAAGCGACCTGTTCCCCGACGGTCATGTGCTCCCGTCCCGGTGCCCGACAGCTCAGAATTTGATTGGCACAATTCAGCGCGACGAAGGTCTCCGCCCCCATCGGCTCCACGAGGTCCACGGTCCCGGTGAATATTTCGCTCGCCTCGACGTTCCGTCCGCCACCCAGAGTAAAATCCGTCGGCCGAATGCCGAGCATCACATCCTGGGGGCCTTCATGGCCGGGCCGCAGACGCGCCCCCGCCGGCAGGAAAAGCTCGCACCCCAGTAGCTTGACCGACAGGCGGCCGTCGTCGTGCGGCTGGATCGACCCGGGCACGAGGTTCATTTTTGGCGAACCGATGAAGGTCGCGACCATAAGATTCACTGGATCGTCGAAGATATCCTCCGGCGACGCGGCCTGCTGCAGGCGGCCGTCAAACATCACCGCAATCCGGTCGGCCATGGCCATCGCTTCGGTCTGGTCGTGGGTCACGTAGACTGTCGTCACGCCCAGTTTCTGATGCAGCCGAATGAGTTCGGTGCGAACCTGGCCGCGCAGCGCTGCATCGAGGTTCGAGAGCGGTTCGTCCATGAGGAAAAGCTTCGGCTGGCGCAACATTGCCCGCCCGAGGGCCACGCGCTGGCGCTGGCCGCCCGAAAGCTCGCTCGGGCGGCGATTGAGGAGATTCTCCAAACCCAAGACGCCGGCCACCTGCTCGATGCGGTGCGCGATAGTGGTCCGGTCCTCGCCTCGCACCCGCGGTCCGAAGCTCAGGTTTCGCGAGACCGTCATATGCGGGTAGAGGGCGTAGCTCTGAAACACCATCGCAGTGTCCCGATCCCCCGGCGCAACGTCGTTGACGACGCGGCCATCGAGACGGATCACCCCTTCGCTGGGACGCTCGAGCCCGGCCAGCATCCTGAGCGAAGTCGTCTTGCCGCAACCTGATGGCCCAAGCAGGACGAGAAACTCCCCGTCGCGGACATTCAGCGTCAAATCCGCAACAGCAGCATAACTGCCAAAGCGCCTCCACACTCCCTCAAGTTCGGCCCCTGCCATCTCGTCCTTCTACACTAACCGCTGGCCGCGGTTCTGCACTTGGCGTGTACCCGCCAAGGCTTATTTACAACGCTTTCGCAGAGCTACAGTGGCCGCCACAGCCCTATGGCTGTCACGCCCTCTCGTCTCGGCCGCGATCATGCCACAGCGCAGACGCATTACATCGGCTGCGCATAGCCACGCAGGCGCGCGAATCTCAGATCAAGCATGCAATGCCTCCCTACCCGAGCTGATCGCTACACGGCGCCGTACTCCGTCGAGCGCGCACGTCGCATCCGTAATTCGACTGCTCAGTTAATTTTTTTGTATGATAAGTATAGGCCGGTCAGCAATTCGGCGCAAGCCGGTCGGTGAACCGCGAGGTCGTGAAGTCCCTGGCTGCCAAAGGCCTCCTCGAATCGCGGACGCACATGGGCATTCGCGTGTTGCCCGAGGAGCGCTGGAACCTGTTCGACCCCGACGTTCTCGAATGGCGGTACGTCGCAATGCAGCCCGAAGCGTTTTTCAGCGAGCTGTTCGAGATCCGCCGCATGATCGAGCCCGAAGCGGCCTACCTTGCGGCGCAACGGGGCAGCGACGCCGAGATCGCCGCGATCGGGGTGGCCTTCGACGAGATGGTCGAGGTCGAGCGCACGACCGACGAGGCGATCGAGGCCGACCTCCGATTCCACCGTCAGATTCTCGCAACCGCGCACAATCCGCTACTGCATCAAATGGGCAGCCTCATCGGGGTGGGCCTATTGGTTTCCCACCGCATCGCGCGCGACCCCTTCTTTTCGGCATTTCTGTCAGAGAACAAGTACGTGCTCACGGCGACAAAGAAGCGCAGGCCGGAGGCGGCGCGGAAGGCAATGGACAGCCTGCTCAGCAAAACGCGTGACTTCCTCGAGCGCGAGGTTCTGAGGGGGGCCGGCGCCTCGGCAAAGCGCTCGCTCGACGACGTCGCGCCCAGCTGAGGACCGCCGTGTCGGCCGACTGTATCCGGAGCCTAGCCGTAGATTGAATAGCCGCCATCGATGGCAATCGATGCCCCGGTGATGAAATTCGAGGCCTGGCTGGCAAGGAAGATCACCGCGCCATCGAGATCCTCCGGACGCCCCCAACGGGCCGCCGGGGTACGCCCGAGAACCCGTTGTTCGAGTCCGGGCACCTGCTGCAGCGCACTCTGCAGCAGCTCGGTCTCAATATATCCGGGCAAGATGGCGTTGACCTGTACGTTATGTTTCGCCCAGGCAACAGCCAGCGACTTGGTCAGCTGCAACAGCCCACCCTTGCTGGCCGCGTAGGCGGCGGTATGCGACGCGGCAAACAGCATATGCATCGACCCCACGTTGACGATCTTGCCGCCGCCCTGCTCGCGCATCGCCAGGAGCGCCGCCTGCGAACACAGGAAGCCGGCGGTCAGGTTCGTTGCCAGAACCGAGTTCCACTCGTCCAGCGTCAGGTCCTCCGGCTGCTTGCGGACGGTGATTCCAGCGCAATTGACCAAGATGTCGAGGCGCCCGAAGCTGCGCAACGTGGCCGCCACGGCGTCTCTGCAGGCGGCCTCGCCCGTGAGGTCCGCCACAAAATAGGCGGCCCGCAGGCCGCCCCCCTGCAGACGCTTGACCGCGGTTTCGCATTTCTCGCGGTTTCGGCCAACGATCATCACCTCAGCACCGGCGCGGCCCAATGCCGCCGCCATCGCCAGACCTATGCCGCCATTGGCGCCGGTCGCCATCGCCACCTTGCCCGACAGATCGAACATTTCCATTCCCATTTCTCTCCAGCGGCTAGGTCACAATCTGGCTACGCATCAAACCGCGTCTTGCAATCGACGGCGGGTCCTAGACTGAGCGCGTGTCATGCTCATAGGGGAACCCGAGTACGCGCAGCGACAATGCCACGCGCCGTACAAAGGGTGACGAATACTGGCCGACGAGTATCATCTGCTCATCCTCTCAGTCCGCCCTTAGTGTGAGCGACATCTTGCGCCCCCAGGTGGCGCACCACCTCGCCGGCCGGCATCGCGACAAATTTGGTGATCGGGGGCGTTCTTCGGCCATGAGGTGCATCGCCCTCAGAGAACGCAGCAGCGGAATTGTATGGTCATCCAACTTGGAAGTCCATCGGCTGACTTCCGTTCTGGGTCAGGAACAGACGAGCGTGCGGCCAAGGAGCGTTGAACCGGACGCCGATCACTGCGCGGCACCCTGCGACAGCCGCGCCTGCAGCCGTGGCGCGGCGAAATCGAGGAAGGCGCGCAGCTTGAGCGGCAGGAGCCGCTGACCGGGATAGACGAGATTGACGGGCGAGGGTACCAGCTCGAAATCCTGCAGCACGATGGCGAGCGCGTCGGCCCGCACCGCCGCCGCGGCCTGATACGAGAGCACGCGCGTGACGCCGACGCCCGCGATCGCCGCATCGATGGCCGCCTCGGCCGTGTTGACGATCAGCCGCGAATGGATCGCGACGGAGGCATCGGACTTCCCGACCGTAAATGTCCAGGCGTCCGCTGACATCATTCCCTCGAAGGTGATGCAATCGTGCGTGCCGAGTTCGGCCGGACTCTTCGGCGCGCCCCGCGCGGCGAAGTAGGCCGGGCTGCCGCAGACGACGCGGCGGATCGAGCCGAGCCGGCGCGCCCTGAGGCTGCTGTCCGGGAGCTCGCCGATGCGGACGGCGAGATCGACATGGTCTTCCAGGATGTTGACCATTCGGTCCGCCAGCGCGATCCGAATGTCGATGTCAGGGTAGGCCCGGAGGAACTCGATCGCGACCGGAAGGACGTGCAGCCGGCCGAAGACGATCGGCGCGGTGATGGTGAGGTCGCCCTTCGGCGCGCTGTATTCGCCGGCGGCCGCGCGCTCGGCCTCCCCCACCTCTTCGAGAATGCGCTTGCAGGCCGCGACGTAGGACTGGCCCGCGTCGGTGAGCGTGACGCGCCGGCTCGACCGGTTGAGGAGCCGGGTCTTGAGGTGCGTCTCCAGGTCGGAGACCTTGCGGCTGACCGTCGCGAGCGGGGTGCCGAGCCGGCGGGCCGCCGCCGAAAGGCTGCCGGCCTCGGACACAGTCACCAGGATCGACATCGATTCGAAACGATCCATCACACCTTCCGGAAATTGAGAGGGTAGCTTCCGATCATGTCATCTTCTTCTTTCGCATGGAAGGTACTACCTTCATGGGTGTCGACCTGACCGCGATCGAGGAGCACGCCCGTGAGCCGTCCGCCGCTTCCGCCCTTCACCGCCGAAACCGCCGCGCAGAAGGCCCGCTTGGCCGAAGACGCCTGGAACACGCGCGATCCCGCCCGCGTCGCGCTCGCCTACACGCCCGACAGCCGCTGGCGAAACCGCAGCGAATTCCTGCAGGGCCGCGATGCCATCGAAGCGTTCCTGACGCGCAAGTGGGACCGCGAGCTCGACTACCGCCTGATCAAGGAAGTCTGGACCTTCCGCGACAACCGCATCGCCGTTCGCTTCGCCTATGAGTGGCGCGACGACAGCGGCCACTGGTTCCGCAGCTACGGCAACGAGAATTGGGAATTCGACGAGCACGGCCTGATGCGCCTGCGCATCGCCAGCATCAACGACGCGCCGATCAAGGAGAGCGAGCGCAAGTACCACTGGCCGCTTGGCCGCCGCCCCGACGATCACCCGGGGCTGAGCGACCTCGGCTTCTAAGGAGGCAACGATGGACGCCACTCGACCCTACGCCAGCGACGTCGCCTTCACGCCGTCCGTCAAGGCAATGCAGACCCGCAAGGGCTCTCGCCGCTCCTACGAACGCATGGAGGAGCGTGGCTCCTGGGAGACCCGCATCACGCCCGATCTCGCCGGCTTCATCGCGGCGCAGACGAGCGTCTTTCTCGCCACCGCGAACGCGGAGGGCCAGCCCTATATCCAGCATCGCGGCGGGCCGCCCGGATTTCTGCGCGTGCTCGACGACAGGACCATCGGGTTCGTCGATTTCACCGGCAACCGGCAATACATCACGCAGGGCAATCTCGCGGAAAATCCCAAGGCCTATCTCTTCCTGATCGACTATGCGCAGCGGCGGCGCATCAAGATCTGGGGCGAGGCGCGCGTCGTCGAGGGCGATGCCGAACTGATGGCCAAGCTGATGCCGGACGGCTACAAGGCGCGCCCCGAGCAGGTGATCCTCTTCAGCGTTGCCGCCTGGGACTCGAACTGCCCGCAGCACATCCCCCAGCGCTTCGAGGCCGCGGATGTCGCTGCTGCGCTGGCCGAGCGCGACAAACGCATCGGGGAGCTGGAGGCCGAGGTCGAGCGTTTGACCAAGGACAAAGCGCGGAAGTCGGCTTGAGGCATCGCGCGGGCGTTAGAATCTCTGCACATTGATTTTGACTGGTTGAAACGAGCGCATCGTGGGGTCGCGCCACCCTGCGAACTCGATCCATCCGCCGTAGGGGCGAGCGGCGCTCGCCCTCGTTCGTACAGGACTCCGGCG
>JBGPEQ010000070.1:0-11386 GCA_041482855.1 Dongiaceae bacterium
CGACCGCTCCAGGCATGGAAGCCGCAAGCCCATGATCGACGACGCCGCATCGACGGGACCGCGCAGCCTGCTCCGCCGCGTCGGCCTGCCGGCGGCCGCGGTGGCCGCCAGCACTGTCCTCGGCGTGCTCTTGTTGCCCTACGCCAATACCCTGGCGGCGCTCCTGCTGCCCAACGCTCTGGCGATCGCGCTCCTGCTGACCGCCGCGGTCATCAACGAGCGCCGCCGCGTGGAAGCCCGCAGGCAGCGGGCCGAAGAGGAATTGCGCGCCGCCGAGGGCCGCGCGCGCGCCGCCGAAGCCTGCCTGCTCGATGCGATCGACAGTCTGAACGAAGGCTTCGTCCTGTTCGACTCCGACGACCGTCTCGTGCTGTGCAACCGGAAATACCGCGACCTCTATGCCATCAGCGCCGACCTGCTGCAAACGGGCGCGCGCTTCGAGGAGATCATCCGCGAGGGCGCAAAGCGCGGCCAGTATGTCGAGGCCATGGGCCGGGTCGAGAGCTGGGTGGCCGAGCGCCTGGCCCAGCACCGCAACCCCGTCGCCACCGTGCTGCAGCAGCTCGGCGACGGCCGCTGGGTCCTGATCCGCGAGCACCGCACCCAGGACGGCGGCACCGTCGGCGTGTGGACCGACGTCTCCCGCCTGAAAAACCAGGAGCTGCTGCTGCGCGACCGCGAGCAGCGGCTCGAGCGCACGATCGAGGACCTCGGCGAATCGCGCGGGCAGATGAAGCAGCTGACGACGGAGATGACACGGCTCGCCCGCGAGAACGCCGCCCACCGCGAGCGGGCCGAGGCCTCCAACGCCGCCAAGTCGCAATTCCTCGCCAATGTCAGCCACGAGCTGCGCACGCCCTTGAACGCCATCCTCGGCTTCTCGGAGATCCTCAAGACGAAGCTGTTCGGGCCGCTCGGCGCGCCGCAATACGAGAGCTACGTCTGCGACATCCATGAGAGCGGCGTGCTGCTGCTGAACCTCATCAACGACCTGCTCGACCTCTCGAAGATCGAGGCCGGCAAGTTCGTGCTGCAGGAGGACATCTGCGACGTCCTCGAGATAGCCGAGGCAGCCGTGCGCGTCATGGCCGAGCGCGCGCAAAGGGCCGGCGTCAAACTGGAACAGCATTGCGCGGCGCTGCCGCCAATCCGTGCCGACGAACGCAAGATCAAGCAGATCATGCTCAACCTGCTGTCCAACGCGGTGAAGTTCACGCCGCAGGGCGGCAGCGTGCGCCTCTCGGCCGGCGTCGACGGCGCCGGCGGCGTGACGTTCGCCGTCGCCGACACCGGCATCGGCATCGCACCGCATCAGCTCGATCGCGTGCTCGAGCCGTTCGGACAGGTCGAGAACATCATGACGCGCAGCCATGCCGGCACCGGCCTGGGCCTGCCGCTCTGCAAGGCGCTGGCCGAATTGCACGGCGGCACGCTGGCGCTCGAAAGCGAGGTCGGCAGCGGTACGACCGTGACGATCGTCCTGCCCAAGGACCGCACGCTCCCCTGCAGTCCCGGCGCCACGGCCTCGGCGGCCTAGTCTCGCCCAGCGTTAACGGAGCGCCAACCAGCGCGCGCTACTATCGCTGAATTCCGCGCTCTCCATGCTTTGCTGGCGTTGCGTCGCCACTGCGTCGGAACGCCGCAGGATCAAGTTTTGTAGAATGAATTTCAGTCATGCGGCGTCGCCCCGGGTGCGCACCCTTGGCAAGGCGGCACTCCTGTTCGCGGTTTTCTTCGCAAGCGCCTATTTCGCGATCACGCTGTCGCGCAATATCGCCAGCGTGGCCGCGATATGGCCGGCGACCGCCATGGCCGTGGGCGTCCTGCTGATGGCGCGGTCGCGCGAGTGGCCCGTCTACCTGCTCGCCGCCGGCGCGGCAAATTTCGCGGCCTCCGTCGCAGCCGACGTGCCGCCGGTGATCTCGCTCGGTTTCACGGCCCTCAACCTGATGGAAATCCTGCTCGCCGCGGGCCTGCTGCGCCGGCTGCGGGCGCCGGCCGATTGGCTGGGCTCGGTCCGATCCTTGATGACGTTCCTGGGCGTCGCCGCAATCCTCGCGCCGACGGCCGCCGCCATGCTGCGTTCCGCGCTGATCCACGTCGCCCTGCAGGCGCCGTACTGGTCGGCCTGGGAGACCCGCTGGATCGCGGACATCGTGGGAATGCTGATCGTCGCACCGCTGCTGCTCGCCTGGAGCCGGAGGGAAGCGGGCGCGCCGGGCGTTCGACGGCCCGCCCTGGAAATCGCCGGCATCGTCGCCGGCCTCGTCGTGGCGACCGGCCTGACCGTCGGCAGCTGGGTCGGAGGTCAAGCCATCAATCACGTCGCGCTCGTCTTCGCCCTGCCGTTCCAGATCTGGGCGACGCTCCGCTTCGGCGGCCGCGGCGCCACGGCCGCCAATGCCTTCGTGGCCCTCGTGGGCATCGGCGCCCTGCTGACGGGCGTGGGACCGCTCGCGACCCCAAGCAACGTGACCGCTGCCCTCTTGACCCTGCAGACCCTGCTGGCGACGACGGCGGTCGCGACGTTGGTGCTCGTCGCTGCCCTCAACGAACGCCGCGCGGCCGAGACCCGCCTGCGCGATGCCGTGGAAAGCATCGGCGAGGGGTTTGCGCTCTTCGACGCCGACGACCGCCTCGTGCTGTCCAACAGCATGCACCGGCGCATGTATGCCAGGAACAACGACCTGATGGTGCCGGGCGTGCGCTTCGAGGACATCCTGCGCGGCAGCGCGGCGCGCGGCCAGCATCCCGACGCCATCGGCCGCACCGACGAATGGATCAAGGCGCGCTTGCAGCGGCACCTCAATCCGGGCGATCCGATCGAGCAGGACCGCGGCGACGGGCAGTGGCTGCTGATCTGCGAGCGGCGGACGAGCGAGGGCGGCATCGTCGGCACCTGGACCGACATCAGCCGCCTGAAGGCGCAGGAGGCGGCGCTGATCGCGAGCGAGCAACGCATGCGCGTGGCCGAAAGCCGGGCGCGCGCCGCCGAGGCGCGGCTGCGCGACGCCATCGAAAGCATGAACGAGGGCCTCACGGCTTACGATGCCCAGGGCCGGATGGTACTCACGAACCGGCGCATGCATGAGATCTACCCGCGCCTCGCCGACGTCCTCGCGCCGGGGGCCAGGTTCGAGGATTTCCTGCGGCAGGGCGTGGCGCGCGGCATCTTCGATACCGGGGGCGAGCCGGTGGAAAGCTTTCTCGCCAAGCACATGAGCATGCCGGCCGACCGTCGCAAGGACATCGAGATCGACCTCGCCGACGGGCGCTGGCTGCTGGTTTCGCGGCAACGGACATCCGATGGCGGCACGGTCCATGTCCGCACGGACATCACGCGGCTGAAGCAGCATGAGCAGGCGCTGCGCGAGAGCGAAGAACGGCTGCGAGGGATGCTGCGCGAGCTGGAGGAATCCCATGCCCAGCTGGAGCGGCAATCGATCCAGCTGACGCGGCTGGCCGACCGGGCCGCCGAGCAGCAGCAGACGGCCGAGGCCGCCAGCGTGGCGAAGTCCCAATTCCTGGCCAACATCAGCCACGAGCTGCGCACGCCGCTCAACGCCATCCTCGGCTTCTCCGAGATCATGAAGTCCGAGATGTTCGGCCAGCTGGGATCGCCGCAATATCGCGGCTATGCCGCCGACATCCACGACAGCGGCAGTCACCTGCTCACGGTGATCAACGACATCCTCGACCTCTCGAAGATCGAGGCCGGGAAATTCGAGCTGAACGAGGAGGACTGCGACGTCGCACGTCTCGTGCGCGACGCCGTCCGCTTCGTCGCCGAGCGCGCCGACAGCGCCGGACTGGGGCTGCAGCAGCGGCTGGCGCCCGTCCTGCCGGCGGTACGCGCCGATGGCCGACTGATCAAGCAGATCCTGCTCAATCTGCTCTCGAATGCCATCAAGTTCTCGCCGGCCGGCGGCATGGTCACCGTGGTCGCCGAGATCGATCGCGAGGCCTCCCTTTCGTTAACGGTGGCCGACACCGGCATCGGCATTGCCGCCGACCAGCTCGAGCGCGTGCTCCAGCCTTTCACCCAGGTCGAGAACACGCTGACGCGCACCCATGCCGGCACCGGCCTGGGCCTCCCGCTGTGCAAATCGCTGATCGAGCTGCATGGCGGCCGGCTCGCGCTCCAGAGCACGGTCGGGCGCGGCACCGCCGTGACGATCACGCTCCCGAAAGAGCGCGTGCTGGCGGCGGGTCCCACCGCCTCCGCGGCCTGATCCCAGGCGCGGCCGCGCGCCACGGTGGCACGCCACGCGGCGCCGGCGCCGATCTTTACCGAAACGGTAAGCGCGATTTCAGGCGCGCGCCCTATCGTAGCCTCAACCCGTGGCGGTCCGCACGACGCATTGGTTAATGATTGGATCCGGCAATCCGCAGATTGCCGACCCGAAGGTGGGCCTCGAAATGGCGAACGCAACAGTCCTCTTGGCAGATGACGATATCGATTGCCTCAGGCTCATGGCGCTGAGATGCCATTCGCTGGGCCTGCGCGTCCTGACGGCATCGGACGGCATGGATACGCTGGCAAGCGTCATCAGAAATTCCCCGGATCTGCTCGTCCTCGATATCAACATGCCCGGCGGCGATGGCTTCAGCGTGGCCGAAAAGCTGATGCGCGATCCCAAGATCCCGCCGACGCCGGTGGTCTTCTGTTCCGGCGGCAGCGATCCCGCCGCGATCGAGCGCTGCAAAGACATCGGCGCGCACTACGTCACCAAGGGAAGCGAGTCCTGGTCGCAGCTGCGTTCGATCATCTGCCAGCTGCTCGACCTCGACGTCGGCGGAATCCCGGCGGTGGCGGCCCCGGTGGTCGTCCCGCCGAAGGTGCTGTGCGTCGACGACGACGAGGACATGCTGCGCGTGCTCCGGCTGCGGCTGCGCGCCTGCGGCCTCAACGTTCTCACGGCCACGTCGGCGATGCAGGCGCTGTGGATCGCGATGAAGGAAATGCCGGCCGCCGTCGTCACCGACTACCGCATGCCCGAAGGCTCCGGAGAGTACCTGATCGGGCGCCTGCGGGCGGTCCCTGCCCTGAAGGGCGTGCCGGTCATCGTCGTCACCGCCGCAAGCGGCGGCCTGAAGCGCGATTTTGCGCTCGAACGCCGCTTCCTCGGCGAATATCGCGTGGGCGCATTCCTGTCGAAGCCGCTCGTTTTCGGCGAACTGCTGGACGCTTTGGCCCGGCACATCGAGATCGACGCGAAGATCTTGCGCGAAGCCAAGATGCTGATGCGGCAGTGATCGCGGCACCCGGCCGGCGGGTGCGGACCATCGAGCCAGAATCCGGAATGGAGCCAACGACGAGATGATCTCTCTTCCGCAGAGGGATGACCGCACCTCGGTCCTGCTGGCCGCGGCCCTCGTCGGCCTGGCGGTATTCGCCGCCGGGAAGATCGGCGTCGACCTGTCCCGCACCACCGCCAGTGTTGCCGCCGTCTGGTTCGCGAACGCCATCCCGTTGGCGGTCATGCTCGTCCGTCCGCGGCGCGAGTGGTGGCTCCTTGCGGTCGCGACAGCCACGGGCACCCTCGCCGCCAACCTCGTCCACGGCGACGGCTTGCTGCTATCGCTGGGCTTTGCAGTCTGCAATGTGGGCGAAGTCGTCGTCGCCGCCGGCCTGTTGCACCGCCTGCGCGCCGTCGACATTTTGGGTTCGCTGCGCGCGCTCGTGCTGTTTTTCGGCGTGGGCGTCGGCCTCAGCTGCGGCCTGGCGGCGGCGCTGGGCGCCGTGATCGTCAGCCGTACCCTCCATGTGCCCTACCTGACGATCTGGCCCAGCTGGTGGATCGCCGATGCCGTCGGCATGGTCATCGTGACGCCGGCGCTCGTCGCCTGGTTCCGTCGCGGCAAGAAATTCCGACTGACGCCGTGGGCCGCCGCCGAATTCGCGATGGTCGCGGCCGGGCTGGCGGCTGCGACCCATCTCGCTTCCGACAGCCTGCTCGAATACTCGTTGGCCGGCCGCATCGCGCTCAAGGCGGCACTGCCCTTGGTGATCTGGGCAGCCGTGCGCTTCGGGCGTGGCGGCGCAACCCTCGCGAACCTGCTCATGATCGCCGTGAGCGTCGGCACCGTCATTCTCGGTGACCATGGCGGCACGGATGCCGCGACTCTGCTGGATAGCCTGGAAGCGGCGCAGCTCCGCCTGCTCACCCTGGCCACCGTCGCCCTCCTGCTCGCCACTCTCCTGGAGGAGCGGCGCAGCGTCATGGCCCGCCTCAATGACGCCATCGAAAGCATGAGCGAGAGCTTCGCGCTGTTCGACGTCGACGATCGGCTGGTGCTCGCAAATTCGCGGCATCGTCAGGCCTACGCGCATGGCAGCCCTCTGTTCAAGTCGGGGGCACGCTTCGAAGACATCATCCGCGGGGGCATCGCGCTCGGCCAGCACCCGGAAGCGCGGGGCCGCGAGGAGGAGTGGGTCGCCGAGCGGCTGCGCCGCCACCGCAACCCCGACCAGCCGTTCGAACAGCATCTCGGCGACGAGCGCTGGGAGAAGATCAGCGAGCATCGCACGAGCGATGGCGGCACCGTCGGCGTCTGGACCGACATTACCGACCTGAAGCGCCAGGAGCTGCAGCTGCGGGCGGCGGAAGCGCGAGCGCGGGCCGCCGAGCAGCGGCTACGCGAGGCGATCGAGAATGTCCGCACGGGCTTTGTCCTGTTCGACGCCGACGATCGCCTAACGGTGTGCAACGAGGAGTTCAAGTCGATCCACGGCCGCTTGGCCGCAATGATAAAGCCGGGAATCACATTTGAAGAAATCATCCGCGCGAGCGCCGCCGACGGGCACATCGTCAACGCGATAGGCCGCAGCGAGGAATGGTTGGCCGAGCGCATGGCCCTGCACCGCAATCCGCAGGGGGCTTTCGAGCATCCGCTCGCCGACGGCCGCTGGATGCTGATCGACGAACGGCGCACGAGCGACGGCGGCATCGTCGGCATCCGAACCGACATTACGCGGCTGAAGCAGCAAGAGCAGGCGCTGCGCGAGCGCGAGGAGCAGCTGAAGGCGACGATCGCCAAGCAGGAGCAATCGGAAGCGGAGTTGCAGCGGCAGGCGAGCATCCTGCGCGACCTGGCCTGCGAAAGCGCGGAGCAGCGGGAGCGGGCCGTCGCCGCCAGCCGCGCCAAGTCCGACTTCCTGGCGATGATGAGTCACGAGATCCGCTCGCCCCTGAACGGCATCATCGGGAATACCGACCTCCTCCTCGATTCGCCCCTCGCCCCCAGCCAGCGCAGATCCGCCGATGTCGTGCGCCAGTGCGGAACGGCGCTTATCACGGTCATCGACGACATTCTCGACTTCTCCAAGATCGAAGCCGGCAAGCTCGATCTCGCCTGCGAGGATTTCAACTTGGGAGAGTCGCTGGAGGCCGTCGCCTCCATGACGCGGGTGGCGGCGCAAGACAAGGGACTCAAGCTCGCGTTCGCCATCGGCGACGACGTGCCGCGCGACGTCAAAGGCGACGAAAACCGACTGCGCCAAATCCTGCTCAATCTCGTGACGAACGCGGTCAAGTTCACGGAAGCCGGCAGCGTCGACATCGGCGTCGAACGGGTCAGCGCGAGCGCCGACCGCGTCATGATTAATTTCACCATTCGCGATACCGGAATCGGCATACCGCTGGAGGCGCAGGCGCACCTGTTCGACGCGTTCTATCAGGTCGACGGCAGCTATCGTCGCAAGGCGCGCGGGACCGGCCTCGGCCTGGCCATCTGCCGCCGGCTCGCCCATTTGATGGGCGGCGAGATCGGCGTCGAGAGCCTGCCGGGCATGGGCAGCCGCTTTTGGTTCACCGCGGATCTCGCCCGCGGCGAGCACCAGGCTTTGCGGAGCGCGACGACCTACAGCGTCGCGGACAGCGGCGCGCCCGCGCGCATCCTCCTGGTCGACGACCTCGACGTGAACCGCGACATTGCCGAAGCGCTCCTGACCCAGGCCGGCCACAGCGTCGATATGGCCGCGGACGGCGCGGAGGCCGTCGCGGCCGTTATCAACAACGACTATGACCTCGTCCTCATGGACATCCAGATGCCGGTGATGGATGGCTTCGAAGCCACGGCGCGCATCCGCTCTCTGCCCGCGCCCAAACGCAGCATTCCGATCGTCGCAATGACCGCCTATGCCACGCGCCAGGACATCCAGCACTGCGCCCTGCTGGGAATGAACGGCCATATCGCCAAGCCGATCGAACGCAAGACGCTGCTGGCGGCGGTCAAGTCCAGGGCGACGGGAACTGCACCGGCGTCGCAGACGGCGGCTGACATCGATGCGCGCGAGCTGCTGAGCGCCGCCGCGCTCAATGACCTCGAGCTTGGCGTCGGCCGGCAGGAGCTGGTGCGATTCGCAGGCGCGATCCGGACACGCGTCGAAACCGCTGTCGAACAGCTGCGCGACGATGCGATCGCCGGCAGGTTCGCCGAGATCGAAACCGTGGCGCACAAGTTGCTGTCGGCGACCGGCTGCGTCGGAATGAAGCGCCTATCCGCGCAGTTCAGCCAGCTCCAAGAACTCGCGGCAAGGGCGCGCGCAGGCGATCCGGTCGATGTGATCGAGGCCATTGAGCGGACAGAAGAGATTGCCGGCGAATCGATTCCGCTTCTATTGGCACGCGTGCCGGAGTGCGGTCATCACGCGGCGAGAACGCCGGCGCTGGCCGGCGAAGGATAGATCGATGGCGCATCTTCCCGAACTGAAGGACCGCCGGTTGCTTATCGTCGACGACGAACCGGAAGACCGGCGCACGCTGGGCGCGATGGCGCAATCCCGCGGCTGCATGGTACGCGAGGCGGCCGACCTTGACGAGATGAACGCGATCCGCCGGGAATGGGAGCCGGAGCTGCTCATCCTGGACATCGTGATGCCCGCGCCCGACGGCCTCGCCATATTGCGGCAACTCTCCGAGGCGCATTGCCGGACGCCGATGATCCTCGTCAGCGCCCATGACGCGATACTCTTGCCGGCGCGCAATCTCGGTCGCGTCTACGGCGCCAAGATTGTCGACGCCATGGTCAAGCCGATCGGGACTGCTGCCTTCACGGCCGCCTTGCGCAAGGCGTTTTCGACGACTGCGGGCCGCGCAGCGAGATAGACGCGCGCCGATGTTGCGTCCGCCGAACGTCAACCACCCCGCCGTCGCCGGCGGCGCGCGCCGTCGTCGCCGGTCGCGCCGACCTCCTTCGCTGCCGGCAGCGTTACCGCCTTGCGCAGGTTGGGGTAGGCCGCGGTCTTGTGGGGGATCGCCATGGCCTCGACGAAATGCTGCTGGAACAGCGGCTCGACGGCGGTCTCCACCTTCTCGACCGAGCGCACGACGCGGCTGATCTCGTCGCGTGACGCCAGGTTCAAGAGCGCGATGCGCGCACCCGTCCCCGCCGCGTTGCCGGCCGAGGTGACCTTGGCGAGGTCGCAATCGGGGATCATGCCGAGGATCATCGCGAACTTCACGTCGATATGACTGCCGAAGGCGCCGGCGAGGGTGATGCGGTCGACCTGGTCGACGCCCATGCGGTCCATCAGAAGACGCGCGCCAGCATAGAGCGCGGCCTTGGCCAGCTGGATCGCGCGCACGTCGTTCTGGGTGACGCGCAGGACGGGTTCGCCGTCATGCAGGAGGTAGGAGAAGGTGCGGCCTTCCGGCTGGATGCGGGCCGAGCGCGCCGCCAGCGCTCCGTCGACGACGCCGTCCTGGCTGATGATGCCCGCGAGATACATCTCCGCCAGCGCCTCGATGATGCCGGAGCCGCACACGCCGGTGACGCCGATCTGCCTGGTCGCCTCGGCAAAGCCCGGCTCGTCCGACCACTTGTCGCTGCCGATGACGCGGAAGCGCGGCTCCAGCGTCTGCGGGTCGATGCGCACGCGCTCGATGGCGCCGGGCGCCGCGCGCTGGCCGCAGGAGATCTGCGCGCCCTCGAAGGCCGGCCCGGTGGGCGAGGATGCCGCGAGCAGGCGGCGACGGTCGCCGAGCACGATCTCGGCATTGGTGCCGACATCGACGATCAGCGTCATCTCGTTCGATTCGTGGGGCGCTTCCGACAGGATGACGCCGGCCGTATCGGCGCCCACGTGCCCCGCGATGCACGGCAGCACATAGATGCGCGCGTTCGGGTGGATGCGCAGCTCGATCTCGGAGGCCCAGAAGGTGAGGCTGGAATCGCTGGCGAGCGCGAAGGGTGCGCCGCCCAGCTCCGTCGGGTCGATGCCGAGCAGCAGGTGATGCATGATCGGGTTGCCGACGAAGGTGGCCTCCAGGATGTCCTTGATGTCGATGCGGGCCTCGTTGGCGACGCTGGCGGCGAGGCCGTTGATGGCCTCGCGCACGACGCGGGTCATGTCGGTATCGCCGCCGGGGTTCATCATCACGTAGGAGACTCGGCTCATCAGGTCTTCGCCGAAGCGGATCTGCGGATTCATTATACCGGCCGAGGCCACGACATCGCCGGTCGAGAGCTCGCAGAGATGGCCGGCGATGGTGGTGGAGCCGACGTCGAAGGCGAGGCCATAGGCCTTGTCGTGGAAGCCCGGCCACACCGCGGTGATCTGCTTGCCATGGTGCACGGCGACGGTGACGGTCCAATTGCCCTGGCGCAGCGCCTTCTGCAGGTGCTGGATGACCCGCAGGTCGCAATCGAGGCCGGTCAGGCCCCACTGCGCCGCCAGCGCCTGCATCAGCCGCTGCAGGTCGCCGGAGGGATCGTGCATGTTGGGCTCGATCACCTCGACATAGTGCAGGCGCACCACCGGATCGATCTCGATGGCCCGCATCTCCGCGCGCTTGCGCACGACCTGCTTGTGGACCTGGCTGTCCGGCGGCACGTCGATGACGAGGTCGCCCTGCAGCAGCGACGAGCAGCTGAGTCGGCGCCCGTCCTTGAGGCCGCGGCGATCGGCATAGCGCTGCTCGACCGCGCCGAAGATCGACAGGTTCGCCGCCTTCGAGGTGACGCCGAGCTTGGCGAACTCGCCCTCGCTGACTTCGACCTGGCAGCGCCCGCAGATGCCGCGCCCGCCGCAAACCGAATCGATGTCGACGCCAAGGCTGCGCGCCGCCTTCAAGATCGGCGTGCCCAGCGGAAACCGCCCACGCTTTCCCGACGGCATGAACACGACGAGGGCATCGGTATGGGATCCGGCGGGGCTCATGAAATGTTGAAACCGCCGATGAACGCCGATGAACGCCGATAAGGTCGTCTGGGATCTAAATCATGCGGCCTTCGACAGGCTCAGGCTGAGGTGTTTTCTTCGTGCCATGAACGTTGTCCCTCATCCTGAGCTTGTCGAAGGACGCACGGCGCTCGTGCAACGTTCGAATCATCGGCGTTCATCGACGTTCATCGGCGGTTTCAACATTTCATGAGCCCCGCC
>JBGPEQ010000071.1:0-11239 GCA_041482855.1 Dongiaceae bacterium
CTGCAGCAGCGGCGTGGCGAAGACGTTATCGACGATCAGCCGCGCGCCGGCTGCGTGGGCCAGTGCCGCGACCGCGCGAATGTCGATGATCTCCAGAGTCGGGTTGGCCGGCGTCTCGATGAAGACGCAGCGCGCGCCGGGCTTCAGCGCCGTGCGCCATTGATCGAGGTCGGGACCGTCGACGAGGGTGGTGGTCACGCCATAGCGCGGCAGCAGCTCCTCGATGATGTAGCGGCAGGAGCCGAAGAGGGCGCGCGAGGCCACGACGCGGTCGCCGGCGCGCACCTGGCACATGAGCGCGGCGTTGACCGCGGCCATGCCGCTCGCCACCGCGCGCGAGGCGGCGGCGCCTTCGAGCAGGCACATGCGCTCCTCGAACATCGAGACCGTGGGGTTGCCGTAGCGGCTGTAGATGTAGCCGGGGTCCTTGTTCTGGAAGCGCGCCTCGGCCTGCTCGGCGTCCGCGTAGACATAGCCCGAGGTCAGGTAGATGGCTTCGGCCGTCTCGCCGAATTCGCTGCGCGCGAGGCCGCCGCGCACCAGCCGCGTCTGCGGCCGCCAGCCGAGGGAAGTGCCTGGTCTTTTTGCGTCCATGATGGCCGTCCGAAGCCTAGCCTACTCTGGTCGGTGAGGAGGGGGTAGGGGCGACTGGGTCTCTGGAGTGGGCCCGCGCATCGCCCCTACCCTGTCCCTTGGGCGTCCCGTGCCGCAGGGTTAGCACCGAGGCGCGCTCGTCGGTCGCCGGCTGATAGACGACCGAGATGCCGCCGAGGGACGAAAGCCAGGCCGCCGCATCGACCTGCGGCGGAATCTCGAAGCTGTCGAAGCCGCAGCGGCGCATGAACGCCAGCTGGTCGCGCAGCACGTTGCCGACCGCGCGCAGTTCGCCCCGAAAGCCGTAGCGCTCGCGCAACAGCCGCGCCGAGCTGTAGGCGCGCCCGTTCGTGAACTTCGGGAACTCGAGCGCGATGATATCGAAGCGCTCGATGTCGCCGGCGATCAGCGAAGGCGGCTGATCGCTCTTCAGCCGCAGGCCGAGCGGCGTCGGCCGCGCCGTCAGCTGGTCGCGGTTAGCCTGCCAGCGGGCGAGCGTGACGATCACCGCGCCGGCCTCCGGCAGCGGCTCTTCGTCCTGGACGAACCGCCAGGGGTCGTCGACCGCGCCGGTCGCCCTAATGAGCGGCATAGAGCTTCTCCTTGAAGGGCTTGAGGCCGACGCGGCGATAGGTATCGAGGAAGCGCTCGCCGTCGGCGCGCACATGCAGGTAGGTGTCGATGATGGTCTCGACCGCGTCCACCACCTCCGCGGCGCCGAACGACGGCCCCACGATGTCGCCGATGGAAGCATTCTCGTCGGCGCTGCCGCCGAGGGTGATCTGGTAGAATTCGGAGCCGTGCTTGTCGACGCCGAGGATGCCGATGTGGCCGACATGGTGATGGCCGCAGGCATTGATGCAGCCGGAGATCTTGATCTTGAGCTCGCCGATATCCAGCAGCTTCGTGAGGTCGGAAAAATGCCTGCTGATCTGCTGCGCCACCGGGATCGAGCGCGCATTGGCGAGCGCGCAATAGTCGAGGCCCGGGCAGGCGATGATGTCACCGGCCAGGCCGATATTCGGCGTCGCCAACTCGAGCGTCTCCAGCTGCTTCCAAAGTTCGTAAAGATCGGCCTGGGCGACGTCCGGCAGCACCAGGTTCTGCTCATGGCTGACGCGCACCTCGCCGAAGCCGTAGCGATCGGCGAGATCGGCGATGGCGTCCATCTGGGCATCGGTGGCGTCGCCGGGGATGCCGCCCGTCGGCTTCAGCGACAAGGTCACGATGGCGTAGCCCCGCCGCTTGTGCGGCGTCACATTCGTGCGCACCCAGCGGGCGAAGCGCAAGTCGCGGCGCAGCGCGCCCTCATACTCCGGCACATGCGCGTCGAGCGTCCGATAGGGCGGCGGCGCGAAGAAGCCGCGGATGCGCTCGATCTCCGCCGCCGGCAGGTCGAGATATCCGTCGCGGATCTGCTGCCACTCCTCTTCGACCAGCTGCGTGAAGCGGTCGGCGCCGACGCTGTCGACCAGGATCTTGATGCGCGCCTTGTAGAGATTGTCGCGCCGTCCCAGCTGGTTGTAGATGCGCAGGATTGCTTCCAGATATGAGAGCAGGTGCCGCTTCGGCAGGAACGGCCGGATGGTCTTGGCGATCACGGGCGTGCGGCCCTGGCCGCCGCCGACCAGCACCTCGAAGCCGATCTCGCCGGCCTCGTTCCTGTGCATGCGCAGGCCGATGTCGTGCACCTTCACGGCGGCGCGGTCATGGGGCGACCCCGTGACGGCGATCTTGAACTTGCGCGGCAGGAACGAGAACTCCGGATGGAAGGTCGACCATTGCCGGATGATCTCGCAGTAGATGCGGGGGTCCTCGATCTCGTCGCCGGCCACGCCGGCGAAGTGATCCGCCGTGACGTTGCGGATGCAGTTGCCGGAGGTCTGGATGGCATGCATCTCCACGGTCGCCAGCTCGGCCAGAATGTCCGGCGTGTCCTCGAGCCGGATCCAGTTGAATTGCAGGTTCTGCCGCGTCGTGAAGTGGCCGTAACCCTTGTCGTAGCGGCGCGCGATCTCCGCCAGCTTGCGTAGCTGCAGCGTCGACAGCGTGCCGTAGGGAACGGCGATGCGCAGCATGTACGCATGCAGCTGCAGATAGAGTCCGTTCGTCAGCCGCAGCGGCTTGAACTCGTCGTCGCTGAGCTCGCCGGCCACGCGGCGGTTCACCTGATCGCGGAATTGCTCTACGCGTTCGTTGACCAGCGTCTGATCGTAGTCGTCGTAGCGATACATGGCTCTCTACCTGTGGGCGGCGGCGGTCGCCGAGGGCGGGCGGCCGAACTCGGGATGGCTGCTGGGGCCGCGCGCGCGCAACACCTCGCGGTAGCGCGTCGGCGTGATACGGTCGCCGTCGGTGCTGACGCCGATCAGATAGGGCGCCACGATGATGCGGTCGGCCGCCGCCTTCTCGGCGATGGCCAGCAACGCCGTGGCCGCCTCCTCGGTCTCGCCGACGCGCGCCAGGCCGATTTCTTCGACCCACCGATAGCCGTCGGCCAGAAACACCACGCGCCCATCGCCGAGCCGGTTTGCGGTGACTACCTGCAGCGCCATAGGATCGTTCTCCTCTATACCGCGATCGCCTGCGCCGGCTCAGACTCGTGTGCCGGCGTCGCCGCCTCGGCGAGAGATGTCACGCTGCCGATGACGATCAGCGCCGGGCCGGCGATGTCGCTCTGGCGCACCAGCCAATTCAGTCCCGACAGCCGGCCATAGAGCGCCTTCTGATTCGGCAGCGTGCCGTTCTCGATGACCGCGACCGGCGTCGACGGATCGAGGCCGTGGTCGATCAGACGCGCCGCGATGCCTCCGGCAGCGCCGACGCCCATATAGATGACGAGCGTCTGCTTGAGCCGCGCCAGAGTCGCCCAATCCAGTTCTGGCTCGCCGTCCTTGCCTTGGCCGGTCGCGAACGTCACGGCCTGCGCATGGTCGCGGTGGGTGAGGGGGATGCCGGCCGCGGCCGCGCAGCCGAGCGCCGCCGTGATGCCCGGCACGACCTCGACGGAGATGCCGCGCCGCCGCAGATATTCCAGTTCCTCGCCGCCGCGGCCGAAGATGAAGGGGTCGCCGCCCTTGAGCCGCACCACGCGGCGGCCGGCCTGGGCCTGCCCGGCGATCAGCGCGTTGATCTCGTCCTGGCTCTTGCTGTGATCGCCCTTGCTCTTGCCGACGTAGATGCGCTCGGCATCGCGGCGCGCGAGATCGAGCACGCCCGGGCCCACCAGCTTGTCGTAGATCACCACATCGGCGCGCTGGATCAGTCGCAGCGCCCGCAACGTCAGTAGGTCGGGATCGCCCGGCCCGGCGCCGACGATGGCGACGCCGCCGCGCGGCGGTGCGGCCGCGGCGCGGCTGTTGACCAGGGTCAGCATCTTCTCGCGCGCGCCGCAATCGTTGCCGGCCAGCACCTGATCGGCCACCGGCCCGTCGAAGAAGCGGTCCCAAAATCGGAGGCGCGTCGCCGCGTTCGGCACGGTCGCCTTCACCGCCGCGCGGAAGCTGTCGGCGAAGTTCGCGAGGCGGCCGAGGCGCGCGGGCAGCAGCCGCTCGATCGCCTCGCGCAGGCGGCTGGCGAGCACGGGAGCGGCGCCGCCGGTGGAGATGCCGATCACCACGGGGTCGCGTTCGACGATGGCCGGCACGATGAAGCTGGAAAGTCCGGCATGGTCGGCGACATTCACGGGCACGCCGGCCGTGCGCGCCGCCTCGGCCACCCGCTCGTCGACTGCGGGCAGCCCGGTGGCGGCGAACACGATGCTCTGGCCGTTGACGTCGCCGGAGACGAAGCCGCGCCGCACGGCGGCGATCTTGCCCTCGCCGATGGCGGCCGCGATCTCCTCGCCCACCCGCGGCGCCACAATGGTCACGCGCGCGCCCGCCTTCTGCAGCAGCCGCAGCCGCCGGGCCGCCGCTTCGCCGCCGCCCACGATCAGGGCGGGACGGTCCTTCAGATCGAAAAATGCCGGAAAATAGTTCATAAACGTCTCCTCGCCGCGAAATGCCGGGCCCACGGAGAACGTCCGTGGCGCTTTAGCGCTTGGTGACGCGGGCGCAAGCTGCCCCTCAAATCCCGCGGGTCCCTTGGGAGGACCAGGCCCGAAAACAAAACGCCCCGCCGCGACTATCGCCGGGGCAGGGTCCGCCACCGCTTTAGCCGCATTTGTAAAGCGCCCGCAAGCTGAAGCTCAAATCGGCGCTGAAAATACACATACGCAAAGGGAGGCGCAGAGTCAACCGATTATGCTATGGGACGACTGTTCAGACCGGGAGGAAAGACCATGCACCGCAGCCAGTTGGCCGGCTTCATCATCGATTGCCAGACGGAAGACCTCGAGGCCGCGGCCGAGTTCTGGAGCCGCGCGCTCGGATTGCCGCGGCGCGCGTCGAGCAATCCGGAGGATGCCGGCTATGCGCTGCTGGAAACGAAGCCGAACGATCTGCATATCGAGGTGCAGAGGGTCGATCACCCCAGCCGCGTGCATCTGGACATCGAGGCCGACGACGTCGAGGCCGAGGTGCGCCGGCTCGAAGCCCTCGGCGCCAAGCGGCTGAAACAGGTTCGCACCTGGTGGGTGATGGAGGCGCCGACCGGCCAGCGGTTCTGCGTCGTCCGCCCCCAGCGCGCCAACTTCGCGGCCGAAGCGAACCGGTGGGAGTGAAGACGAACGCCCCGTGCGTTGCGAAAGGTCGAACTCGATGCATGACCGTCCTGCGTCCTCCGACAAAGTAGGATGAGGACTGTGCGCGGGAGATTAACGGCTGCTGCTCGAGGGCATCGTGGTCCTTGCGATAGCGGGAGCGGCCGTTGTGAATCGGTGGCGTATTCGGGCGTGCGGTCAGCGGCCGCTGGCGCGATCATCGGATGACGGCGGCCGAGGCGCGTGGTCTTGCCGCAGCTCCCGGCGGGCGATCCACAGGCCGGGCAGCATCGGCAGCCAGAAGGTCAAGCCACGCAGCAGGAGCGTGGCCGTGAGCGCGACTTCGAGGCGCACGCCGACCAGGATGAGCGTGGCCACGCAGACGCTCTCGAAGGTGCCGAGGCCGAGCGGCGTCGGTCCCACGGTCGCCGCGACCGAGGCGAGCATGAAGCTCGCGAACACGCCGGGTAGATTGGCGCCGTCGCTGCCGATCGCGGCCAGCGCCACAGCGAGCGTCGCGGCATCGAGCAGAAAGACGGCCAGCTGCAGCAGCATGGTGCCGCCCACGAGTGCGGGGTCTCGCAGCAGGTCCGACGGAGCGTCTGCGATCGTGGTCAGCAGCGACTTGGCGCCGGGTATGCGCGCTACATATCTGTCCAGCCTCGTGCCGGCGTGGCGGACGAACACCAATACGAACGCGGGAATGCCGACCGCAATGAGCGAAAAGACCGCGGCGGCGCCGATGATGGCGACATTGACCGTGTATTCGATGGCCAGAACGGCGATGCCCGCAAGCACCGCCGCGAGATAGGCGCCGTAGTAAGACACCAGGCCGACGAGCAGCGCGGCCATGGCCACGCGCGAAGGGATGCCACGCCGGGACAGGGCGTGGACGACCAGGATCGTCCCGCTGATCCCACCGAGCGGCACGGCCTGGTCGGTGAACAGCTTGGCCAGGCTGAGCGGGATCATGGCGGCGAGCGGCCGATGGCTGCCGGCGCGGTCGAGCGCGAGATACCACACGCCGCCAGCGCACACATACGTCGCGGCCTGCAGCCCGCATCCGGCCAGCAGCCACAGCGGGTGGGCCTGCGCCACGAGCTCGCCGAATCGCTCGAGCTCGCCGAGGCGGAGCACGATGGCGATGAGGCCGGCGAGCAGCAGCAGGCCGGGAACCCATAGCGCAAGGGCGCGGATGAGTCGGTGTCGTGGCTGCGGAGGCACGGGCGGGGTCTTGGTCATGCGCTGTCGATCGAAAATCCGTAGCTCGCGGCCGCCATCATAGAATCGCTATTCGGCCGCAGCCACCCGCCGGCTATTGCGGGATGGCGCGATTTGTGAATCCTGTCGATGAAGGTGGGGATCGAGCGAGGGGATGATGGGGCTCGACGGCAAGGCGGCTGTCTATTGGAGCGTGCCGGCCGACCGTCTGATGGCGGAGCTTGCAAGCTCCGCCACCGGTCTCAGCCGCACCGAAGCGGCGCGCCGATTGTCGCGCCACGGGCCGAACGTGGTGGTCGCGCGCCAGCAAGCGACGGCGCTGCGCCTGTTTCTGCGTCAGTTCGCCAGCCCGCTGGTGCTGATTCTCGTGTTTGCCGCCGTCATCTCGGCAATCGTGCGCGACTGGCCCGATGCCATCATCATCGGGGCGATCCTGCTGGGCAGCACCGTGCTCGGCTTCATCCAGGAGTATCGGGCGGCCAATGCCGTCGCCCGCCTGCAGGCGCATATCTCGATCAAGGCCACGGCGGTGCGGGATGGCCACCCGGAAATCATCCCGGCCGATCGCGTCGTGCCCGGCGATGTCGTGCTGCTCTCCGCCGGAAATCTGGTGCCGGCCGACGGGCTGGTGGTGGAAGCCAAGGACTTCTTCGTCGCCCAGGCCGTGCTCACCGGCGAGACCTTCCCGGTCGAGAAGGAGCCGGGAACCGTGGCCGCCGACGCCAGCCTCGCCGGCCGCACCAACTGCGTCTTCATGGGTACGTCGGTGCGCAGCGGCACGGCCCGCGTCCTCATCGCCCGCACCGGCCTCGCCACCGTCTTCGGCGAAATCGCGGATCGCCTGGCGCTGCTCCCGCCGGAGGGCGAGTTCGAGCGCGGCATCCGCCATTTCGGCTATCTGCTGACGCAGGTGATGGCGGTCATCGTGATCGTCGTGTTCGCCGCCAATCTCTATCTGGAGCGGCCGCTGGTCGAGTCCCTGCTGTTCGCCGTTGCCCTGGCGGTCGGGCTGTCGCCCGAGCTGCTGCCGGCCATCATGAGCGTGACGTTGTCGGCGGGCGCGCGGAAAATGGCCGAGAGCGGTGTCATCGTCCGCCATCTGAGCGCGATAGAGAATCTCGGCAGCATGGACGTGCTGTGCACGGACAAGACGGGCACGCTGACCGAAGGCGTCGTGCGCCTCGACGGTGCGCTCGATCCGGCCGGCGACCCCGCGCCGCTGCTGCTGCGCGACGCCGCGCTCTACGCGCGCCTGCAGACCGGCCTCGCCAATCCGCTCGACGAGGCCATCGCCGCCGCCGCGCAGGCGCAGAACGCCATGGGCGGGGAATTCCGGAAGGTCGACGAAATCCCCTACGATTTCGTGCGCAAGCGGCTCAGCGTCGTCGTCGCGGAGAATGGCTCCGCGCCCGATGGACCGCGCCTCATCAGCAAGGGCGCCCTGGCGAACATCCTGGAGATCTGCGACCGCGTTGCAGACGGCGAGACGGCGGCACCGCTCGACGCGGCGCGGCGTGAAGAGATCGCTCGCCTGTTCGCGAAATGGAGCGGCCAGGGCTATCGCGTGCTCGGCGTCGCCACCGGCCGGGTCGCCGTCAAGCCGCGCTACACCAAGGCCGACGAGACCGGCCTCGCCTTCGCCGGGTTCCTGCTGTTCTTCGATCCGCCCAAGGCCGGCATCCGCGAGTCCCTGGCCGCATTGGCGGCCGCCGGCGCCCGCGTCAAGATCGTCACCGGCGACAGCATGCTGGTGGCCGTGCATCTGGCCGAGGCAGTCGGCATGCCCGTGGAGCAGCGCCTGACCGGGAAGCAGCTGAACGATCTGCAAGACGAGGCGTTGTGGCATCTCGCGGAACGCACCGATCTGTTCGCCGAGGTCGACCCGAACCAGAAGGAGCGCATCATCCTGGCCCTGAAGCGGACCGGGCACGTCGTCGGCTTTCTCGGCGACGGCATCAACGACGCGCCGGCGTTGCACGCGGCGGACGTCGGCATTTCCGTCGACAGCGCGGTCGACGTCGCCAAGCAGGCCGCCGATTTCGTGCTGCTGAAGCGCGATCTCGACGTCCTGCGCCAGGGCATCGAGGCCGGCCGCACCACCTTCGCCAACACGCTGAAATACATCGCGAGCACGACGAGCGCCAACTTCGGCAACATGTTCAGCATGGCGGCCGCCTCGCTGTTCCTGCCGTTCCTGCCGCTGCTCGCCAAGCAGATCTTGCTCAACAATTTCCTGTCCGATCTGCCGGCCATCGCCATCTCGACCGATCATGTCGATCGCGAGCAGGTCGAAGGGCCGCATCGCTGGGACATCCACGCGATCCGCAAATTCATGATCCTGTTCGGACTGGTCAGCTCACTCTTCGACTTTCTCACGTTCGGGGCGCTGCTCTATGTGGTGCACGCAGCGCCGGCGGAATTCCGCACCGGATGGTTCGTGGAATCGGTGCTGACGCAGCTGGTGACGATCCTCATCATCCGCACGGCGCGGCCGTTCTATCGCAGCCGTCCCGGACGCTTGCTGCTGCAAGCGACGCTCCTCGTCCTCGCCGTCGTGCTGGCCATCCCCTACTTGCCGTTCGCCGAATTCTTCGAATTCACGCCGCTGCCGTTGCCGGTGATGGCGATGCTGCTCACCATCACCGCCCTCTATGTCGTCGCCACCGAAATCACGAAGCGATATTTCTACCGCCATACACTGTGAACGGATTCCCTACCGGCCCACCGCTCGCCAACCGATATCGCGCCGGCAGAATCCCTCCGGCCAGTCGATCAAAGCGACGGCCTCGTAAGCGCGCTTCTGCGCCTCGGCGATGGTCTTGCCGGTCGCCGTGACATTCAGCACGCGGCCGCCGTTGGCGAGGATGCGGCCGTCTGCGCTGCGCTTCGTGCCGGCGTGAAAAACCGTCACAGCGGGCAGCGCCGCCGCCTTTTCCAGCCCGCGGATTTCCGTGCCCTTCTGGTAGGCGTCGGGATAGCCATTGGCCGCCATCACCACCGTGAGCGCAGCCCTGTCGTACCAGCGCAGGTGAAAACTCGAGAGCACGCCCTCGGACGCGGCGATCAGCGCCGGCAGCAGGTCCGACATCAGTCGAACGCACAGCACCTGGCATTCGGGATCGCCGAAGCGCACGTTGTATTCCAGCAGCTTCGGACCGTCTTTCGTCAGCATCACCCCGGCATAGAGCACGCCCTTGAACGGCCGGCCCTCCGCCGCCATGGCCGCGATCGTCGGCTGGATGATGCGCGCCATGATGTCTGCCGCCACCGCCTCGGTCACGATCGGCGCCGGTGAATAGGCGCCCATGCCGCCGGTATTGGGGCCGGTGTCGCCGTCATGGGCGCGCTTGTGGTCCTGGGCCGAGGCGAGCGGCAGCGCCGCCGCGCCGTCGGTGAGCGCGAAGAAGCTGGCCTCCTCGCCCTCCAGGAATTCCTCCACCACCACTTCGGCTCCGGCCGCGCCGAACTGCCCACCCGTCAGCATGGCGCCGACGGCAGCCTCCGCTTCCGCCGCCGTCGCCGCGATGATGACGCCCTTGCCGGCGGCGAGACCGTCCGCCTTCACGACGATCGGCGCGCCGCGTTCGCGGATGAAGGCCTTGGCCTTCGCCGCCTCGGTGAAGCGCCCATAGGCCGCGGTCGGAATGCCGTGCTTCGCGCACAGGTCCTTCATGAAGGCCTTGGAGCCTTCGAGCGCCGCCGCTCTCGCACTCGGTCCGAACGCCTTGATGCCGGCCTCGCCCAGGCGATCGACCAGGCCGAGCACCAACGGCCCTTCCGGCCCGACGACGACGAAACCGATGCGCTCGCGCCGGGCGAACGCCACCAACCCCGCGACGTCATCGGCCGCGATCGCCACGCACTCGGCTTCCGCGGCGATGCCGGCATTTCCCGGCGCGCAATAGAGCTTGTCGCACAGCGGCGACGCCCCGATCGCCCAGCAAAGCGCGTGCTCGCGGCCGCCCGAACCCACGACCAGAATGCGCATCAATCTTGCCCTTTTCGCACGCAGCTAGCTCAGCCGGCTTAATGCCGCGTCGAGATCCGGGCAATCCAGCAGCGCCAGGCCAAATACCTCCTGCAGGATCTGCCTGATCTCGGCCGCGCCGGCGAGCGTCCGGCGTTCGCTGGATCCGCCGATGCGATGCACGGTGAACTCGGCGTTGAACAACGCGTAGCGCCGGTCCGGAGCCGGAAGGGCCACGGTCAGGTTGTTGACGAAACGCGACTCCGGGTGGGTCGAGACATACCAGTTGGCGATCTCGTAGTCGGGCGGCAGCTGTTCTTGCAGCTCGAACCGATGGAGCGACTTCCAATCGCCGCCGACCAACACTTGCATGAGGAACCCGTCGCCGGCCGCAAGCAGCCGGGACGGTTCGTGCGGCGTCGTCTGCTCGGCGCCCGCCACGAGCCGTATGGGCGCGGTCAGAGTCTGCCCGCCGAAGCCGACGTCGGCGATGTAGTCCTGCCCGTCGATCTCGACCCGCAGCAGCATGTGCGTGCGCGGCAGGGTCACGCCGTCCGGCTGGTTCCAGACCACGCGCGCGGCCAGGCCGGCGACGCGAAAGCCGAGCGCGTCGAGCGCCGCCTTGAACAACAGGTTGTGCTCGAAGCAGTAGCCGCCGCGGCCGCCGCGCACGAGCTTCTGCTCCAGCGCCGCCGGATCTAGCCGCACGGGCCGGCGCAGGAACGGGTCGAGATTCTCGAACGGGATCGTCAGCGCGTGCCGGAGATGAATGGCCCGCAAAGTCTCCAGCGTCGGCGCACGCGTTCCGCCGTAGC
>JBGPEQ010000072.1:0-11114 GCA_041482855.1 Dongiaceae bacterium
AGCGGTCTATGCGCTCGCGGGGCTCATCTGCGCGATCGCCGCCTGGGTACTGATCGGGCGCATCGGCGGCGTCAGCCCCAATGCCGGGCAGACCGCCAACCTCGACTCGATCACCGCCGTGGTGATCGGCGGCACCAGCCTCTTCGGCGGCCGCGGTTCGATCGTCGGCACGCTGGTCGGCGCGCTCATCGTGGGCGTGTTTCGCAACGGCCTGGCGCTCTACGGCCTCGACAACCTGTGGCAGGAATTCGCGGTCGGCCTGCTGATCATCGTGGCCGTCGCGCTCGACCAATGGATCCGCAAGGTGGCCGCATGAGCGCCGCGACCGGACAGCAGCCGATCCTGATGGCGCGCGGGCTCGTCAAGCGCTACGGCCGCGTGACCGCCCTCGACCATGCGGATTTCGACCTGATGCCGGGCGAGATTCTCGGCGTGATCGGCGACAACGGCGCCGGCAAGTCGACGCTCATCAAGGCCCTCTGCGGCGCCGTGTTTCCCGACCACGGCGACGTCTTCCTCGACGGCAAGCCCGTGCATTTCCGCTCGCCGATGGAGGCCCGCTCCGCCGGCATCGAGACGGTCTACCAGAACCTCGCGCTGTCGCCGGCGCTCTCCATCGCCGACAACATGTTTCTCGGCCGCGAGCGGCGGAAGCCGGGCTTCATGGGCAAGTACTTCCGCTGGCTCGATCGCGGCCGCATGCAGCGCGAGGCGCGCGAGCATCTTTCCTCGCTCGGCCTGCTGACGATCCAGAACATCAACCAGACCGTGGAGACGCTGTCGGGCGGCCAGCGCCAGGGTGTGGCGGTGGCGCGCGCCGCCGCCTTCGGCAGCCGCGTGATCATCATGGACGAGCCGACCGCGGCCCTCGGCGTCAAGGAATCGCGCAAGGTGCTCGAGCTGATGCTCGGCTTGAAGCGGCGCGGCCTGCCCATCATCCTCATCAGCCACAACATGCCGCATGTCTTCGAAGTCTCCGACCGCATCCACATCCACCGGCTCGGCCGCCGCATCGCGGTGATCAAGCCGTCGGACCATTCGATGTCCGACGCCGTCGCCATCATGACCGGCGCCATGAAGCCGCCGGGTCAGGAGGCCGCGTGAGGCGAAAAGATTTCATCGCCTTGTAGGGGCGAGCGGCGCTCGCCCATCGGCGTGCCAGACCCAATCGATGCCGACACCGTCTGCTACGATCCGGCGCGCGGGCGATGGTCGAGGGAAGTACGATGGCATCAGGAGCAGACCGGAATTCAGGGGACGGGAATTGGAATTCAGGGGACAGTATACTTATCTTCCATCGCGGCCGGGCGTCGCCGGTTTTGGGCCGGGGCGACCCGGCGTGAGGATCCGATCCAGCTGGGCCTCCAGGCGCTCGACGAAGGCGGGCGTGCCGAGCGGTCGGCCCGTGCGGCCGTGGCGGCGCAGCGTTTCCAGTTCATCCGCCGCGCCAGCCTCAGCCAGGAACGCCCGCCAGTCCGGCGCCGGGGCCAGCAGCGGGGCAACATCGACCAGCAGATCGTCCCGCCCCGCGAGGTGCGCCCGGGCGCTCGACCAGGGCCAGTCTTCGGCCAGGCGCACCAGACCGGCGCGGACGGGATTGAGTTCGACATAGCGCGCTGCCGCCAGCAGGTGGCCCTCGTCCATGGGGAAGGAGTGGAAGCGCTCCTGCCACAGATGACCGCGCCAGCCCTGGCGGAGGTTGATCTCCCGGGTATAGCGCCGGTGCGCCTCGCCCAGGGCCCGGCGCAGGCCGGCTTCGTCGGCCGGCACCAGGATCAGGTGCACGTGGTTCGGCATCAGGCAGTAGGCCCAGACCGCGACCGACGCCTGCCGACAAAACCGGGCGACGAGGCCGCGGTAGGCCGCGTAGTCCTCATCGCAGAAGAAGGTCTCGAGTCGCCGGTTGCCCCGCTGCGTCACGTGATGGGGCAAGCCCGAGACTACGACCCGTGCCAAACGCGCCATGGCGCGACGATAGCGCGGTGCGCGGCGGGGGTACAGAGATGGGTATACTGTCCCCCGGTCTCGACTGTCCCCCGATCTCGAGTAACTGGCGCGCAAGGCGACCTGTTTGCCTTCATCCGCTCGCCCCGCCCTCCGCAGGCGCCACCGTGGACAGTGCACCCGGATATCGTCACTGTCGGCCTCGGTGCATCAGGGGAGGCCGAAGTGCGCGTCGCCGTGCTCGGCGCCGGTATCGTCGGGCTGACGACCGCCTATCAGCTCGTTCGCCGGGGCCACGAGGTCTCGATCATCGATCGCCAGCCCGGCCCGGCGCTGGAATGCAGCCACGCCAATGGCGGCTACATCGCTATCAGCCAAGCGGTGCCGTGGTCGGCGCCGGGCGTGCCCACCAAGACCCTGCTGTCGATGCTGCGGCCGGATGCGCCGATCCTGCTGCATGCCGGTCAGCTGCCGCGGATGTGGCGCTGGGGCCTCGAATTCCTGCGCGCCAGCCGGGCCGAGGTCTCCTGGCGCAACACGCTGGCACTGCTGCGGCTGGCGCTCCACAGCTTCGAGCAGCTGAAGCGCGTGCGCGCCGACGCCGCCATCGCGTACAGCCCTGTAACGGGCGGCTGCCTCAAGCTGTTCTCCGATGCGCGGACGATGGCGGAGGCGCTCGCCGAGTCGGAACGGCAGCGGCCGTTCGGTCTCAATTTTCGCCTGCTCGACCGGCCGCAGATCCTCGCCCTGGTGCCGGCGCTGGCCCCGCGCATCGAGCAGCTGACCGGCGCCATCCACTATCCCGACGAGGAGGGCGGCGATTGCTTCGCCTTCGCCCGCGGCCTCGCGGACTGGTGCGGCCGGCAGGGCGCGACGCTGCTGTTCAATCGCCGCGTCGTCGCCTTGGAGGCCGACGGCGACCGCATCGCCGCCATCCGGACCGATCAGGATCGCATCGCCGCCGACGCCTACGTGCTCGCCGCCGGCGCGGAGACCCCGCTGCTGATGCGGCCGCTCGGCTGCCGCATGCCGATCATTCCGGTCAAGGGCTACAGCCTCACGCTGCCGCGCAGCGCCTGGCCGGAGGCGCCGACCCTGCCGGTGCTCGACGAGCGCCGCAAGTTCGGCTACGCGCCGCTCGGCGCCGACCGCCTGCGCCTGAGCGGCTTCGCGGAGATCGCCGGCTACGACACGACGCCGCAGCCCTGGCGCACCGCGGCCCTCGTGCGGGCCTTCACGGGCCTGTTCCCCCAGCTCGCGGACGCCATGGCGAAGCAGCCGCCGCAGCCCTTCTGCTGCCTGCGCCCGGTGACGCCGAGCGGCCTGCCGATCCTCGGCCCCGGCCGTTTCCGCAACCTCCACTACAATGTCGGCCACGGCCACCTCGGCTGGACCCTGGCGCACGGAACGGCGTCCCTCGTGGCCGACCTGATCGACGGACAGGCCCCCGCCCTCGATCTCGCGCCCTATCGGCCGGGAGCGGGGATGTGACGGCTGCGGACGGCGGGCAATGCCGCGCGACCCACCGACGTCGCCCTTGTAGGGGCGCGCTGCGCGCGCCCGTCTGTCCACCGCGATGATTGACGACTTCGACACCCGGTTCGTCCGCGGCACGGGCGCGCGCAGCGCGCCCCTACATCTGATTGCTCGGACCTGGGCGCGACCGAGCGATCACTAACCCGTGTGCTTCACCCGAAGCCGCGACGCGGCGGCCGACGTGAAGCGACTGCAAGGTCGTAGCGACTACCGGCTGCGCGTGGGTGACTATCGCGTGATCTTCGGCTGGCAGCCGCCGGATACGCTGCTCGTAACCGCCGTCGGTTCGCGCCAATCCATCTACCGGCGTTGAGAGGATATTCGAATGACCAAGCACCGCCCCCCGATCGACGACGAGGTCACCATCGTCTACGAGCGCGACCGCCCGGTCGCCGTGACAATGCCCTATGCGGCCTACGAGCGGCTCCGCGGCATGGATCCCTTCGCCGACCGGCCGCTCAGCCGCGATCCGGTCGATCTCGCCATCGCCCGCGCCGGCGACAAGGCCAACGCCGCCGAGGCGGCGGCTCGCCGACACGTGGCCGCCCGCGAAGACCGCGGCGTGGCGGAACCCGTGCCGGCCGAGGTCGCTCGCGCGCTGGCGGCCGGAGTCACTCCGCTCAAGGCATGGCGCGAGGGACGCGGCCTCACCCAGGCCGTGCTCGCGGCGCGCGCCGGCTTGTCGCGCGCCTACCTGGCCCAGCTCGAGGCGGGCGTCCGTGAACCCTCCCTCTCCGCCCTCCGCCGTCTGGCGGCGACGCTCGACCTGCTGGCCGACGATCTGATCCCGCCAACGGGTCGCCGCTGACGATGCTTCGGTGAAATCCACTCCGACCCCGATTATTGTGTTCCCCGACGGCTCATTCCTTGTGCATTTTCCGGTCGCCGGGGCAGTAGTCGTAGTCGGAAATGGTGACGGTCGGAAACTTCCCGGTCAGCTTCGTCTTTTGAGAGGGAGTGCCCATGTTGCTGCTCCAGGCATGAAGAGTTCCATCCGCAGAAATCTCGCCGCGAACGCCCATGGGTTGGTGTCGACAAAAGTAGCTGCCTTCAACCTCACCAGCATCGATATTCAGGATGAAATTGCTGTCGCCATCCGCAACCCAGCGGCCGTCCAGCGAGGAATCCTGCGCCTGGACATTGGCGGATAACGGGATGACGAAGATGGCCAAGAAGATGAGACGGGTGCAGGCGACAAACTTCACCTCCCCGCCAGGCTTGGCGTCTGGGGCGACGTGGGCGGCGAGATTGGGCATGGTGGGGTTCCTCAGGCTTAAAGCGGGGTTCTCTAATCGCGACTAAGCTGTCAACTCCGTTCTGACTCGCCATCACAACCGGGGCCATGGTCCTCTTCGTGAGAAATGGGGACGCTACCCAATCCTCAGATCGTTTGCACGTCAAAGTGGGGAGCGTCGCACTTGTCCGGGACAGAGTTTGACCCGGCTCAAGTTTCGGCCCGGGGCGCCATGCGAGCTTGATAGTTCTTGTCGATCCGCTCCATCAGATAATCCCCATATATCACCGGCGGGTACTTCGCGTTTTCCCCCGCAGGCACGCAGGCCGGAAAAACGGCAATGGCGCTACCCATGGCTGGATCGAAAAAGAAAGATTGCGAATAGCGTTCGCGCCCGGAGCGGTTGATGACGCGATGCGGCGTCGACACGAAACGGTCGTTCGACCAGCGGGCAAGGACGTCGCCGACATTCATCACAAAGCTATCGGGAATGGGCGGCACGGGCAGCCAGACGCCGGCCTTGTTGCGCACTTCAAGCCCACCCACATCGTCTTGCGCCAGCAGTGTGATGAAACCATAGTCCGTATGCGGCGCTGCACCGAACAGGCCCTCTTCCTCGCGTTGTGTCGGATAGTGCAGAAGCCGCAGGAACGTGGTGGGCCTCGCGAAATGCCGCGCAATCGATTCCGGCGGCACGCCAAGCGCATCGGCAACGAGACCGGCCATGATGCGCGCAACGCCCGTCATCTGCCGCACATAGGCCTCGATGGTGGCGCGGAAGCCGGGCAGCAGCGCCTCATCCGGCCATTGGTTTGGCCCTTGCAACGGTTCGCCGGCGATCGCCGCCGGATCATCGGCGGCCACCTCGTGCATGATCATCAGGGATTCGCTCTGATTGGGTTTGCGCACGGTGGCGACGGACGAGGTGACGATGGTCGACGTGTTGATGGGAATGTAGCCGCGAAAGTTGCGGTCAAGCTTGATCCTGAGTTTTTCCTCAAGCGGCAGCGCGTGAAATCGCTTGCTCGCCTCGCGCACGGCCGCGACGCTTTCTGCTGGAACGCCGTGGCCGGAAACATAGAGGAATCCAATTTCCTCCAGGTAACCCCTCAAGGTTCGCACCATGGCATCGCGGATAGCGAGGTCACTCCCACGCAAGCTTGAAAGGTCGAGAATCGGAATCTCGCTGAAGTCTTGACTGTGCGCGACCATACGGCAGGTTACCTGTGCGACGGGTGTTGGCGCGCGAACCTGGTGCTCAAGGTCGGATGGGGTGACGCTCCGGCTATTCGGCCGCCGCGCCGTCACCGGCCCCGTGCCGGGTTCCGTTCCACACGACCGGAAACCAGTCTTCGCGCAAGCGCTCGCCCGGCTGCATCCCGTGGCCCGGGAAGGCTGGCGAGGTGCGGCCTGGGCGCGCGCCATAGCGCGCATCGTCGCCGACGAAGCGCAGTGAAAAGGCACGCCGCCGGCGATCGGTGAAATTGCCGCGCGCCCCATGCAGGGTTCGGTAGTGGAAGGCGACCGCGTCACCCGGCTGCATCCTCCATTCCGCCACGCGGTACTTGTCGGGCTCCGCATCGGGATCGGGCACCGCGATATAGGCGCCGCTGTCGGCATAGAAATTTTCGTCCGACAGCCAGCGCACGGGCAGCACCAGCTTCGGCCAGCGATGCGAGCCGGTAACGCAGCGCAGGCTCGCTTCTTCCACCGCGTCGACCGGCACCCAGAAGCTGACGTTCTGGTCGCCGTCCACGAAATAGTAGGGCGAGTCCTGGTGCCAGGGCGTCGCCTTCGCCGTGCCTGGCTCCTTCACCAGCACATGGTCATGGAACACCTGCGCCGTCTTCGAGCGCATCAGCGCGGCCGCGGCTTCCGCCGCCGGCGAGCGCTCGACCACCGCGGCGAATTCCGGGATCCGCTGCCAATTGCAGTAATCGTCGAAGAAGCGGCCGCTTTCCCCCGGCTTCAGGTTCTCCGAGGCAAAAGGGCCGGGCTCGCCCATGTTGCGCGCGATCCCGGCGCGGATCGTCTCCACCCAATCCCTAAACAGCCCGGGAAGAAGCACCGCGCCGTCGGCCGCATAGGTCTCGATCTGCTCGGGTGACACCAATCTGGACATGCTTCGGAACTCGCCGCCTTGGTTGCCACTGCATCATGCCCAAGGCGAAAAGCGCCAGCAAGGGCAACCGATCGCTAGGGCAATCGCTTGAATCGGAGGAATCGGCGGGAGTAATAGGAGTCTCCATGTTGTGGGGGTTCCGATGTCGGAAAGAGACGGAGAAGAGATCGGGTTCTTGGCGCACTTTGGCCGGCTGGAGGATCCGCGCCAGGCGGTGAAGACGGTGTATCCATTGGACGAGGTTCTGCTGGCGAGCCTGTGTGCGGTGATCTGCGGGGCGGATTCCTGGGTCGAGGTGTCGACATTCGGCAAGATGAAGCTGGAGTTTCTACGCCGCTTTCTGCCGTTCGAGGACGGCGTGCCCTCGCATGACACCTTCGGCGACGTCTTTGCCGCCCTCGACCCCGAGGCCTTCCAGGCTTGCTTTGTGGCCTGGACGGCGAGCCTGGCGCAGCACATCGAGGGGGTGGTGGCGATCGATGGCAAGACGCTGCGCCGCTCCTTCGACCGAGCCAACAGGCAGGCGGCGATCCACATGGTGTCGGCGTGGTCGTCGAGCCAGCATCTGGTGCTCGGCCAGGAGAAGGTGGCCGAGAAGTCGAACGAGATCACGGCCATCCCCAAGCTGCTCGACCTGCTGTCGCTGGCGGGTGCCATCGTCACCATTGACGCCATCGGCTGCCAGACGGCCATCGCCCAGAAGATCGTCGACAAGGACGCCGATTATGTGCTGGCCCTGAAGGGCAATCAGGGGACCCTGCATCGGGACATCGAGCTGTTCTTCCGGGAACAGGTCGCCCGCGACTTCGCCGACGCCCGCTTCGACCATCACGCCACCGTCGACGCCGACCATGGCCGCATCGAGGAACGCGACTGCTGGGTGACGGACGACATCGATTGGCTCAAGAACTTGCACGACGGCTGGCCGGCCCTGCGGTCCATCGTCATGATCCGCGCCCAGCGCACCCTCAATGGCGAGACCAGCAGCGAAGCGCGCTACTTCATCTCCTCGCTCGCTCCCGACGCCCGCCAGTTGGCCGAAGCCGTCCGCGCCCACTGGGGCATCGAGAACCGGCTCCACTGGGTCCTCGACATGACCTTCCGCGAAGACGAATCGCGCATCCGCAAGGACAACGCCCCGCACAACGCCGCCATCCTCAAACACATGGCCCTCAACATGCTCAAGAAGACACCGGTCCGAAAAAGCATCCGCCTCAAACGTAAGTCCGCCGGTTGGGACAACCAGTTCCTACAGTCCGTTCTCATGGCGGCATGAATTCTTCAAGCGATTCCCCTACTCATATCCGCGAGTCGATCGCCGCTCACGCCGTCGACCCGCCCAGGTCCATCAACGCTGTGAACAGGAGGATCGCGGGTTGGCCGAGCGTGACTGCGGTAATCGCGTTCTGGCCGAAATCCGTGGCCATCGCGATCGCATTGTCGAACTCGATGTCGAGAACGAAGAGCCCTTCTTCGGGGTGCCACGCCGGATCGGCGGAGAAGCCGCGGTGAGGCAGCGCGCGGAAGCCCTCGGCAGCGATGCGCGCATCGAGCCGGCCGGCGGCGGCGGCGTTGATCTCTGGGGGCAAGACGATGCTGCGCGGGTTCCACGCCGTGATGAACACGCCAGAGCGCGCCGCCAGGCGATGGAGCAGATCATCCATCTCCGGCGCATGCTCACCCACTGTGGCAACGACCTGACGATCGCGATCGTAGGCGACGAACCGCGTGGTCCGATACGCTTCGAGCAAGGTATCCGCCGGCATGGGTCTGGTATCCCGTGGCATTCGGTCTGGGCGAGAAAGGTTAAGGAAGGGCGGTGCAGATTGCCGCTGCCTATACCAAGACTGAACGCGAACGGCACCCGCTCAATCGAGGCCGACGGCGGACCGCAGCGCGGCTGCCATCGCTGCGAGTCGGTCCGCCGACGCTCGCTGCGTGGAGCGGAATCTCAAATATTCGTTGACGATATGGAGACGGTACGCGATGCCGGCCTTCTCGTGCATGGGCACGATGGCGTCATGTCGTACGCGAATGCGTGGTTGGGATCCTGGGTTCGTCGATCGCTGAGGCAGAGTGCCGGTCATTGTCTATCGGCCACAGCCGCTCGAACACAGCGCAGGCGACTTGGTAGTCCTCATGCGACCACACGGCCCGACCGGCGCGACGCATCGAGCGATTGGCGGCGTCGGTTGCTGCAGCCCAAGCCGGTTTTCGATCCAGCTGTATCATGGTCCGTTTCTCCCGCTGGAGGCGGCGGAAATTTCGCGTAGTCACTGCAGAAGTTTCTAGCGTGCAAGCATCTGCTTCAACCGCTCGTTGGACGTCGCCGCACTGACCTTGGCGCCCATGGCCAAGTCGGCAGGGAGGCTGAACATAACGTGCTTCCGACTCGCTCCGGGTGTACAATCTGCCGGTGGCTCCGTCGGGGCCGGGCGCCCCGCGGAGGCCGACAGAACGGAGGCATCCGATGTCTCGTCGATTGACGGGTTGGGTGCTGACAGCGGCGGCGATCGCCGCCGGGCCAGCGCCAGCGCTGTGCAGCAGCGATCTAAACAACAACCTCGGCCAGCACTTCCGACCGACCGTCGCTCATGTCGGTTCCGTGCAGCCGTTGCGCGAGGGCATACGGTCTCTTGCCGGGGACGATAGGGACTACACCAACTGCCTGGAGGTGAACCCCGGACAGTTCATGGCATTTCGAAACGGCACGGTCCTGCATCTGGAAAGCGGGCTTCCGACGAAGGATGCAAGCAAAGGCCCTCCCGTTGACATATACGAACCCGAGCGTCCCGAAGAGGGTATCCTCGGAGAAATAGCGCGCGCCAAGCGCGGCGGAGCCGACCAGGCGATGCCGCCGGGGCCGTTGTTGATCGGCCGCGATCTGCCGCCAAGCGGGATGGTGCAGCCAGATCACATCAAGGCCGCCTGCGGAATACCCGGGGGATTGACGCTTCTCGTGCCCGCTATGCGAGAGTTGCGCCGGGCAGCCGGCGCAATGTCATAGCAAGCTTTATTTCCTCTGCCCCATCATCCACTCCCTGTCGCTCCCGCGAAAGCGGGAGCCCAGGACGGGCGACGTTGCGGCGGCACTGGATTCCCGCTTTCGCGTATGTGAAGAAATCCCAAAGGCGGCCTCTGAGAGAGCTGCACCGACGTCGTGCGTCCTTCGAGACGCGCCCTTCGGGCGCTCCTCAGGATGAGGTAGTTTTTTTGATGGCATTAAGGAAATTCCTCATCCTGAGGAGGCCGCGAAGCGACCGTCTCGAAGGACGCGCGATGTTGATCCAGCGCATCGAGGGATTCCTCAACACCCGCTTTCGCGGGAATGACATCGAGGGGTGGATGGGATCGTGCGACGACGGCTGGAATGGGGCCAGTCGCGTCTTAGCCCTGGAGCTTCTTCTTCAGCAGCTCGTTGAGCAGGGCCGGGTTGGCCTTGCCGCCCATGGCGCGCATGACCTGGCCGACGAAGAAGCCGAACAGCTTCTCCTTGCCGGCGCGGTATTCCGCGACCTTGTCGGCGTTGGCGGCCATGATCTCGGCGATCTTGGCCTCGATGGCGCCGGTGTCGGTGACCTGGCGCAGGCCCTTCTTCTCGACGATCTCGGCGGCCGGCTTGCCGGTCTCGAACATCTCCGCGAACACGTCCTTGGCGATGCGGCCGGAGATGGTGTTGTCGGCGATGAGGTCGACAAGGCCGCCGAGCGCGCTCGGCGATACCGGCGATTCCGTGATCGCCTTGCCGGCCTTATTGAGCAGACCGAACAGCTCGCTGGTCATCCAGTTGGCGGCCAGCTTGGGATCGCGGCCTTTGGCGACGGCCTCGTAGTAGTCGGCGTTCTCTTTTTCGCCGACGAGCACGCCGGCGTCGTAGGCGGAGAGGCCCCAATCCCTGATGAAGCGTGCCTTCTTGGCGTCCGGCAGCTCGGGCAGCGCCGCCTTGAGGCGCGCGACCCAGGCCGGATCGAGCTCGAGCGGCAGGAGGTCGGGATCGGGGAAGTAGCGGTAGTCGTGCGCATGCTCCTTGCTGCGCATGGGACGCGTGATCCCTTTGCCGGAGTCGAAGAGGCGCGTCTCCTGCCTGATGGCGCCGCCATCCTCGATCACCTCGACCTGGCGGCGCGACTCGTACTCGATGGCCTGCTGCACGAAGCGGATGGAGTTGACGTTCTTGATCTCGCAGCGCGTGCCCAGGGGATCGCCGGGCTTACGCACGCTGACGTTGACGTCGCAGCGCATGGAGCCCTCCTCCATGTTGCCGTCGCAGGTGCCGAG
>JBGPEQ010000073.1:0-11100 GCA_041482855.1 Dongiaceae bacterium
ATTTTGAGGTTGGCGGGCGGTCCAGCGCCCGGATCGCTCGTCAGATATCCAGGTTTGCCACGTTGAGGGCGTTCTGCTGGATGAACTCGCGGCGGGGCTCGACCACATCGCCCATCAGGGTCGAGAACACCTCCTCGGCCTCGTCGACGTGGCTCACCCGCACCTGCAGGAGGGTGCGCGCCTCCGGGTCGAGGGTGGTCACCCACAGCTGCTCCGGGTTCATCTCGCCCAGGCCCTTGTAGCGCTGCTGGGTGAGGCCGCGGCGGCCCAGCTCGGTCACGGCGTCGATCAGGCCAAGCGGGCCGGCGATGATGGTCTCCTTGTCCTTGGCGATCAGGGTGGCGTGCTTGCCATAGGTCTCCTGGAGGTCGCCGGCCATGGCATCAAGGCGGTGGCTCTCGGCGCTGCGGATGAGCGGGCCGTCGATGACGTGGCGGGCCGCGAGGCCGCGCAGCCGGCGCGTGAAGGCCAACCCACCATCCGGCTCGGCGGCGCCGACCCAGCCGCGCTCCTCCGGCGGCGACAGCAGGTCGAGTCGGCGGGCGATATACGCTGCGGCTTCTGCGGCGCGCCCCTGGTCGGGGATGATGTCCGGATTGAGGGCGCCGGCGATTGCTGCCTGCTCCACCACAGCGGCGTTGCCCACTTTCTTAATCAGCGGCTGCATCAGGCCGCGGGCGGTGTTGGCCTGGTCCACTAGTCGCCGCAGGTCCTCGACTGCGATCTGCTGGCCGTCGCCGAGGCGCAGGACGACGCCGTCGATGCCGCTCTGGATCAGGTACTCGTCGAGCGCGCGCTGGTCCTTCAGGTAGCGCTCGGACTTGCCGCGGGCGACGCGGAAGAGCGGCGGCTGAGCGATGAAGAGGCGGCCATCTTCAATCAGCTGTCGCATGTGTCGGTAGAAGAAGGTGAGCAACAGGGTGCGGATGTGCGAGCCGTCGACGTCGGCGTCGGTCATGATGATGATCTTGTGGTAGCGCAGCTTGGCGATGTCGAACTCCTCGGAGCCGATGCCGGTGCCGAGGGCGGTGATGAGGGTGCCGATCTCGGCCGAGCCCAGCATCTTGTCGAAGCGGGCGCGCTCCACGTTCAGGATCTTGCCGCGCAAGGGGAGGATGGCCTGGAAGCGCCGGTTGCGGCCGGACTTGGCGGAGCCGCCGGCCGAATCGCCCTCGACCAGGAAGATCTCGGAGAGCGCGGGGTCGCGCTCCTGGCAGTCGGCGAGCTTGCCGGGCAGCGAGTTCATGTCGAGGGCGCTCTTGCGGCGCGTGAGCTCGCGGGCCTTACGGGCGGCTTCGCGGGCGAGTGCCGCCTCCACCACCTTGGCGACGATGCGGCGGGCCTCGGACGGGTGCTCCTCGAACCAGCGGTTCAGCTTCTCGTTGATGATGCCTTCGACCACCGGCCGCACCTCCGAGCTGACCAGCTTGTCCTTGGTCTGCGAGGAGAACTTGGGATCGGGCACCTTCGCCGATAGCACGCAGGTGAGGCCCTCGCGGGCGTCGTCGCCGGTGAGCGTGACCTTGTCCTTCTTGGCGATGCCGCTGTCGGTCACGTACTGGTTGATCTGGCGCGTGAGGGCGCCGCGGAAGCCGGCGAGGTGCGTGCCGCCGTCGCGCTGCGGGATGTTGTTGGTGAAGCACAGCATGGTCTCGTGGTAGCTGTCGGTCCACTCCATCGCGACTTCGACGGTGATGCCGTCCTTCTCGCCGGCGATGGCGATGAGCGGCTGGTGCAGCGGCGTCTTGTTGCGGTCGAGGTACTTAATGAAGGCTTCCAGCCCGCCCTCGTAGTGCAGCTCGGTCGTCTTCGGCTCGACATGGCGGGCGTCGGTCAGGATCAGCCGCACGCCGGAGTTGAGGAACGCCAGCTCGCGCAGGCGATGCTCGAGGGTCGCGAAGTCGAACTCGGTCTTGGTGAAGGTCTTGGTCGACGGCAGGAAGGTGATCTCGGTGCCGCGCTTGGGCTTGCCGTTCACGACCGGCGCTTCGGCCACGACAGCAAGCGGCGCTTCCGGGTCGCCGTCGTGGAAGCGCATGAAGTGTTCCTTGCCGTCGCGCCAGATGCGCAGGTCGAGCCGCTCGGAGAGCGCGTTCACCACGGACACGCCGACGCCATGCAGGCCGCCGGAGACCTTGTAGGAGTTCTGGTCGAACTTGCCGCCGGCATGGAGCTGGGTCATCACCACCTGGGCGGCGGAGACGCCTTCTTCCTCGTGGATCTGGGTCGGGATGCCGCGGCCGTTATCGTTGACGGTGAGGGAACCGTCGCCGTTGAGCGTCACCAGGATGAGGTCGCACCAGCCGGCCAGCGACTCGTCGATGGCGTTGTCGACGACCTCGTAGACCATGTGGTGCAGGCCCGAGCCGTCATCGGTGTCGCCGATATACATGCCGGGACGCTTGCGGACGGCATCGAGGCCGCGCAGCACCTTGATCGAATCGGCGCCGTATTCCTGCTCGGGATTCTCGGGCGGCGGCTCTTCGCTCGAACTCATGGGCTGCTGGGTTCCCTCTCGGGGTTTGGGTTGCAAGGCTATGCTCGCGGTCAGTGCCGGGCCGGCGTGACGACGGCGTCGCGCACGCCCAAGAACTGGGCGCGACCGCCGAGCTCGGCGAACAGCGCCGCCTCGGTGCCAGTCAGCCAGGCCTGCAGGTCGAGCGCCAGGATCTCCTCGAACAGAGCCGTGCGCCTGCCGGCATCGAGATGGGCGACGACCTCGTCCAACAGCAGGACCGGCGCGACGCCGCGGCTGTCGATCTGCACCCGCGCCTCCGCGAGCACGATCGAGATCAGCAGCGCCTTCTGCTCGCCGGTCGAGCACTGCGCCGCCGGCAGGTCGCGCGCCAAGTGGGTGACGCGCAAGTCGCTGCGATGGGTGCCGCAGTGGGCGCCTCCGCTCTCGGCATCGCGCGGACGATCGGCCGCCAGCTGGTCGCGGAACTTGTCCTCGACGGCAAGCGCCGGCATCTCAGCGAGCCAGCCCTCGACTGCGCCGTCGAGCGCGAGGGCCGCCTGCGGAAAAGGCCCGACGCCGCGGGCCACGGCTTGGCCCAGACGCTCGATCAGCTCGCGTCGCGCCGCTGCGATGGCGACGCCGCCCTCGGCGATCTGCTGCTCGAGGGCGCCGAGCCAGGCGGCGTCCCAGCCGACCGGCCCGTTCTGCCGCAGCAGCTGCGAGCGCTCCTGCAGCGCATATTCATAGCGCGCCAGCCGCCCGGCATGATCGGGATCGACGCCGTAGACGAGGCGGTCGAGGAAGCGCCGACGCGCCCCGGCGCTATCGAGGAACAGGCGGTCCATCTGCGGCGTCAGCCAGATCACCGCCAGATGCTCGGCCAGCGCCGACGGCCCGCCGACGAAGGCGCCGTTGATCTTCACCAGCCGGCGCTCGCGCCCTGCGTCGGCAGCCTGGCTGGAATCGCGCCCGGTGCCGATCTCCACGACATCGTCGCCGCGGCAGACCGTGGCCGCCACGCCCCAGGCGCCGCCGCGTTGACCGCCGACCACGCGGTCGACCTCGGACAAGCGGGCCTGGCGCAGGCCCCGCCCGGGCACGAGGAAGGAAACGGCCTCCAGCAGGTTGGTCTTGCCGGCGCCGTTCGGGCCGGTCAGCACCACGGGACGGCGATCGACCGCCAGCGCGCCATGGCCGTAGTTGCGGAAATCAGTAAGTGCCAGCCGGCCGAGCCAGAGCGCAGACTGTCCGGGCCCAGCAGCCTGCGGCAGAACGGCCTCCTCGAATGCGAATGCCAGCGCCACGGGCTCCCTACACCCGCATGGGCATCAGGACATAGAGCGCGCTGGCGTCGGCGACGTCGCGCACCAGTGTCGGCGAGGCCGCATCGGCGAGCGCGAACTGCGCGCCCTCGCCTTCGATCTGCTGGGCAATGTCGAGCAGGTAGCGAGAATTGAAGCCGATCTCGAGGTCGCCACCGCCATACTTTACCTCCAGCTCTTCGCTGGCGCTGCCGGCTTCCGGGCTGGTGGCAGACAGGGTCAACATACCGTTCTTGAGGCTGAGCTTCACCGCCCGCGACTTCTCGCTGGAGATCGTGGAGACGCGATCGACGGCCTCCGCAAACTCGCGCTTCGGCACCTCCATCACCTTGTCGTTGCCGGTCGGGATGACGCGCTGGTAGTCCGGGAACGTGCCGTCGATGAGCTTGGACGTGAGCACGATCTCGCCGCAGGTGAAGCGGATTTTGGCGTCGGAGAGGGCGACCTCGACGCGGTCATCGCTCTCATCGAGCAGCTTGCGCAGTTCGCCGACCGCCTTGCGGGGGATGATGATGCCCGGCATGTCGGCGGCACCCGCCGGCGCCGGCATCTCGAAACGGGCCAGCCGGTGACCGTCGGTGGCGACCGCGCGCAGCACTTTGACGTCGCCGGAGGTGGTGCCATGCACGTAGATGCCGTTCAGGTAGTAGCGGGTCTCCTCGGTCGAGATGGCGAAGCGGGTGCGGTCGATCAGGTTGCGCAGCTCCTTGGCGGCGATCTCGAACTTGTGCGGCAGGTCGCCCGCACCCATGGTCGGGAAATCCTCCTTCGGCAGGGTCTGCAGCACGAAGCGCGAGCGGCCGGCCTTCAGCGTCGCCTGGCCGCCGTCGCCGCTGCTCTCGATCTGGACCTGGGCGCCCTCCGGCAGCTTGCGGACGATGTCGAAGAACGTATGCGCCGCGACGGTCGTGGCGCCGCGCCCGGCAACCGCCGCTGTCACCCGCTCGACGATGGTGAGATCCATGTCGGTCGCCGTCATGGCGAGCGCGTTGTCGCCGGCCTCGATCAGGACATTGGAGAGGATCGGGATGGTGTTGCGCCGTTCGACGACGCTCTGCACATGCGCCAGGGACTTCAAGAGGGCACCGCGCTCGATGGTAAGTTTCATGGCGTTTTGGAGCTTTCACGAAAGGAGCAGACTGCGGCCCGCCGGACCGGCGGCTCGGCTGGATCGCGCAGGTTGCCGGGCGCCGCGCGATTCGCCACCGTACTATAGCAAAAGCCCTTGAAAAGGTAAGCGAATTGCGCGTTCAGCAGGCATCAAAAAGCGCCTGATTCCGGGCGCCTGCGCCACTCTCGCGCTCAGCCCTCGAGCATCCGGCGCAGCAGCTCCACATCCTCGGCAAAGCTGGCGTCGGAAGCGCGCAGCTCCTCGATCCGGCGGACCGCGTGCATGACCGTGGTGTGGTCGCGCCCGCCGAACTTGCGCCCGATCTCCGGCAGCGAGCGGGGCGTCAGCAGCTTCGACAGATACATGGCGACCTGGCGGGGCCGCGCCACGCCGCGCGAGCGGCGCGCCGAATGCATGTCGGACACCTTGATATTGAAGTGCTCGGCCACGCGCTTCTGGATCTCCTCGATCGTCACCCGGCGATCGTTGGCACGCAACAGATCGTGCAGCAGCTCCTGCGTCGTCTCGATCGTGACGGCGCGGCCGATCAGGGTGGCGTGAGCGGCAATGCGGTTCAGGGCCCCTTCGAGCTCGCGGACATTCGACGTGACCTTGTGGGCCAGGAACTCCAGGACTTTCCCGGGCACCTCGTGCTTGATCTTCTCGGCCTTGGCCTGGAGGATGCCGAGCCTGAGCTCGTAGGTGGTGGGATGGATATCGGCGACGAGGCCCCAGCCGAGCCGCGACTTCATCCGTTCTTCCATACCTTCGAGGTCCGAGGGCGACTTGTCCGCGGACACCACGACCTGGCGGTTCTGGTCCACCAGGGCATTGAAGGTGTGAAAGAACTCCTCCTGGGTAGAGTCCTTGCCGCTGATGAACTGCACGTCGTCGATCATCAGGACATCGACGGAGCGGAACTGTTCCTTGAACGCCATCGTGTTCTTGTCGCGCAACGCGCGCACGAACTGGTACATGAACTTCTCGGCCGACAGGTATATGACCCGGCGCTCCGGACTGCGCTTGCGGATGTGCCAGGCGATGGCATGCATCAGGTGGGTCTTGCCGAGACCGACGCCGCCATAGAGGAACAACGGATTGAACGGCACGGTCGGGGAATCCGCGACCCGGTAGGCCGCCGCATAGGCGAGCTCGTTGGACTTGCCGACGATGAAATCCTCGAACGTGAAGCGCGGATCGAGCGAGTGGATGAGAATGCCCTTGGCGATCTCGGCGGGACCGGCTTGGCGGCCGTTTCCGGCGGGCGACGCGTCACGGCCGGCCGCCGCACCATCCTCCTCGATGTGCTTCGAACCGGCTTCGACCACCAAGTCGATCGTGCGGACGTCCGGATTCTCCGTGACCCACAGGGCGAGCAGGCGATCGCTGTAGTTGGAAGCGATCCAGTCGCGGATGAAGCGGGTGGGCACGGCGAGCTGCAATTCCGGACCGCGCAACCCGACCAAGGTGAGCTTCTTCAGCCAGTTGCGATAGGCGGCCTCGCCGAACTCGCTGCGGAGACGGCCCCGCACACGAGCCCATTGGGTCTGCAACTCATTGCTGGACGCCGGACTTGCCATCTGCCGTGTCGTCTCAGTCCTGGTTCCAGGGTAGTCCAGCGGCCTTCCAGCCGGCTTTGCGACCGCGGTGACCTTCAACATCGACCTGTCCTTCGAACCCTTCCGCAACGTTGTAGCAGCGACGGTAGCCCAGCGCCGCCATCGTCTCGGCCGCCGCGCGCGAACGCGTGCCCGACCGACAAATGAACAGCAACGGCGCCTCCGGCGACGAGACGACACGGCGGAGATCTTCTGCGAATGTCGGATTGATCTGCATGGCAGGGTAGGCTTGCCAAGGCAGGAGGATCGGCTTCTTGCCGATGGAATCGAGATCGGGGATGCCGACGAAGCTCCACTCCGGCCGCGTGCGCACATCGACCAGCTGCGCGGCCGGCTCCGCCTTCAGCAACTCCCACGCCTCGGTCGGCCGTAAGTCCCCTGCAAAGGCCATCCGTGCGGATCCTCCCAACGACAACCCCACGACCTCCGTGGCGAGCAAATGAGCTGTCGTCCCAGCGGAAGGATCATGTCCCCGCCGCTCTCGATCCAGTTGGGCGAGAACGGGAAGCTATATTTTGTGTTGCCTGCCGACGCTCAGCAATACCAAAGCAACAAGATCAGGAATTACTTGGTTTTATTTCCAGATCGAGCGCCGTGGACCCCCCTACTCTTTATGAAAAGAGTCTACTCGCGGTGCCGCGGAGTCGCAATATGATCGAAAAGAGAACGCAAAAAAAAATCCACGCTCGCAGCGGACGCGCGCGCCTCGGCACCTTCACTGCATGCTGTCGTCGGCGCTCTCGTACGCGAACACGATGCGAGACGCAGCATGCTGATTCACGATGCGCTTACGTGAGTTTCTTGATCCGCGATGAAAGGCGCGACAACTTGCGCGCCGCCGTGTTGCGATGGATGACGCCCTTGACTGCGCCGCGCTGGATCTCCGGCTGCGCCGCTTTGAGCGCTGCTTCTGCCGCCTTCTTGTCTCCGCTTGCGATCGCAGTCTCGACTTTCTTGATCTGACCGCGAACAAGACTCGTGCGGGAGCGGTTGATGGCGGTTCGCCGTACCGTCTGCCGGATGCGTTTCTTTGCCGACTTGTGATGGGCCATGACGAAATCTCGCTTCAGTCCAGGTGGTTGCCGTGGGGGCGGCGGGTTATATCCTCGGGCCTGCGCAACGTCAAGGAGAGCGCCGCCGGTTCAGCGATGCTTGAATGCGGGCTGCCGCTTCTCGGCAAAGGCCGTCATTCCTTCCTTTTGATCCTCGGTCGCGAAGGCCGCGTGGAACAGCCGCCGCTCGAACCGAATTCCTTCCGCCAGCGTGGTTTCATAGGCGCGATTGACGGCCTCCTTTACCATCATCGCGATCGGCGCGGACATGCCGGCAATGCGCTCGGCCAGCTTGACCGCCTCATCCATCAGTTGGGACGCCGGCACCACGCGGGCGACGAGGCCGGACCGTTCGGCCTCCGTGGCGTCCATCATGCGACCGCTGAGGCACATCTCCATGGCCTTCGACTTGCCGATCAACCTCGTAAGCCGTTGCGTGCCGCCGGCGCCCGGCAATACGCCGAGCGTGATTTCAGGTTGGCCGAATTTGGCATTGTCGGCGGCAAGGATGATGTCGCACATCATCGCCATTTCGCAGCCGCCGCCAAGGGCGTAGCCGGCGACAGCGGCAATCACGGGCTTGCGGCACTGGGCGATGCGCTCCCAGCCGCGGGTGATGAAGTCGGACTGGTAGACGTCGACGAAACTGCGATCCTTCATTTCCTTGATGTCGGCGCCGGCCGCAAAGGCCTTCTCGCTGCCGGTGATGAGGATCGCGCCGACATCCGCGTCGCCTTCGAATTCGTCAAGCGCCGAGCCGAGTTCGCGAACCAATGAATCGCATAGCGCATTGAGCGCCTTCGGCCGGTTGAAAGTGACGATCCCGACGCGACCTCTGCGTTCGACGATGATGTCCTGGTACGCCATGGCACAACCTGTTGTTTGCTGAGCGGAGAAGCTGTTGACCTATTGCGGCGACAGCGAGTAGTGGACCGTCAGTCCCCGCCCACCCTGTGTGAGTTCGAGACGCAACCGCTCGCCACCGCGGCGATATTGGCGCTCGCTTTCCGCTGTCCACCCGAGTTGGGGAAGGGTCTCGCCGTAGAAGCGAAGCACCTGATCTTCCGTCAGATTGCCGCGGGCGTAGGCCTCGACGATGCGGCCAGCGGCGGAGTCAAAGCTGAGGCCGGCAGTGGCGTCTTCGGAAAGGCCGGGCGCCAGCGGCAGATCCTCGAGCCGCGAGAGGAATACGTCGGACGCGATGGCCAGCGTCGCAGAGACTGCCGCCGCGCTCCCGATGATCGCGATCAAGAATGTGCGCAAAAACAAGCGCCAACCGGAAATGCGAGATCGCATGTCGGCGTATCTACCTCAGCGTTGCCGTCGGGGACAGAAGAAAGTTGAGCGCCCGGTCTGAACGATGCGGCGAACGCCGCCGGCCGCTGGCGCTCCGCAGTCGCAGTCGGGACAAGGCTTGCCCTCGCGTTCATAGACGGCCCATCGGTGCTGGAAATATCCGAGCTCACCGTTGGTCTGAACAAAGTCGCGCAAGGACGAGCCGCCGGCGGCGATTGCTTCGGTCAGGACCTGCTTGATCGCCACCGCCAGGCGCCCGGCGCGCTGGCCTTGTACGGTCTTCGCCAGGCGACGCGGCGATATACCCGCGCGATACAGGCTTTCCGAGGCATAGATGTTGCCGATGCCCGCGACCACCTGCTGGTCGATGAGCGCGGTTTTGATCGACGTCTTCTTGCCGGTGAGAGCAGCAGCCAGCACGACGCCATCGAAGTCCGCGCTCAATGGTTCAGGCCCAAGCTTCTTCAACAAGGGGTGGCGGTCGAGGTCCCGGCGCGCCACCAGATCCATGAAACCGAACCGCCGCGCGTCGTTGAAGCGGATGGCGGTGCCGTCGTCGGTCTCGAAGATCAGGTGATCGTGCCGATCGAATTCCGTCACCGGCGCAGTGTCGGCGATCATGCTGCCAGACATGCCGAGATGTCCGAGGATGACATTGTCATCATCAAGATGAATCAGGATGTATTTCGCCCGCCGATCGACGCGAAGGATTCGGCGGCCTTCCAGCCGCGCGGCGAAGCGCGCCGGCAGCGGAAAACGCAGATCGGGCCGCCGCTGGATGACACGGCGCAGGCGGCGCCCCTCCAGCTTCAGGGCAAGACCGCGGCAGACGGTTTCGACTTCAGGCAATTCGGGCATATGTCCAACCTGTCGGGCGACGGCGTGCCACAGCGTAGCGCGCCGCGCAGGCAGACGCTATGTTGCCATCCATGGCCGAACCGACACCACCCATAGATCCCTCCAGCCAAGGCACGGCTTCCTTCGGATTTCGCGAGGTTTCCGCCGAGGAGAAGCCATCGCTCGTGCGCGATGTCTTCGAGAGCGTGGCCGATCGCTACGACCTGATGAACGACCTGATGTCGGGCGGGATCCACCGGCTGTGGAAATCGACGATGATCGACTGGCTGCGGCCGCGCGCCGGACAGGACTTCATCGATGTTGCCGGCGGCACGGGGGACGTTGCGTTTCGTATTCTCGAACGCCTGAAAGACGCCGGCAGTACGGCCGCATCGCGCGTCGTCGTCTGCGACCTGACGCCGGCGATGCTGGCCGTCGGCCGCGATCGCGCCATCGATCGCGGCATGCTGTCGGGAATCGAGTGGGTGAATGGCGATGCCGAGAATCTGCCGTTCGCGGAACGGTCGTTCGACGCCTATACGGTCGCCTTCGGTTTTCGCAACGTCACTCATCTCGATCAGGCGTTGACGGAGGCGCGCCGCGTCCTCCGGCCGGGCGGACGGCTGCTCTGTCTCGAGTTCAGCCACGTCGCCGTGCCGGTCCTCGACCGGCTCTACGATCTCTATTCTTTCCACGTGTTGCCCCTGCTGGGCCAGATCGTGGCCCGCGATCGCCCGGCCTATCAATATCTGGTCGAGAGCATACGGCGCTTCCCGCGGCAGGATGATCTCGCACAGCGGATCGCAGCGGCCGGCTTCGAGCGCGTGACGTTCAGAAATCTGACCGGCGGGATCGCCGCGTTGCATTCGGCCTGGCGCCTCTGACCGACCAAACCATGTTCCGGGCGCCGCGCAACATCCTTCGCCTGCTGGCAATCGCTCGCACCCTCCAGCGTCATGGCGCGCTCGAGCCGTTGCTGCTGATCGTGGAGGGCTCCGGGCTGGCGCCTGCGGTCCTTGGATTCGCCCGCCTGCTCGCGCGCCCGCGCGCTTCGATCGGAGCCGGCACACGGCCCGGCCAGCGCTTGGCGGCCGCGCTGTCGGAGTTGGGACCGGCGTTCATCAAGCTCGGTCAGATGCTGTCGACGCGAGCGGACCTGCTCGGTGAAGATGTGGCGGCCGACCTGTCGCTCCTGCAGGATCGCCTGGAGCCATTTCCTGCCGCGGAAGCGCGGCTCACGATCGAGGCCGAGCTGGGATGTCCGATCGGCGAACTGTTCGCCGAATTCGAAGACGATCCGGTGTCGGCCGCATCGATCGCACAGGTCCACTACGCCACGACATGCGAAAGCGAAGGAATCGAAGGCGGCCTCGTCGCGGTCAAGGTCTTGCGCCCCGGCATCGAG
>JBGPEQ010000074.1:0-11079 GCA_041482855.1 Dongiaceae bacterium
AGCGCGGCATTCCCGTCTTCCAGCTGCTCGCTCGCAGCGGCCTCGCCGCCAGCAACGGCGAGGCGCGCCGCCTGATCAAGGGCGGCGGCGCCCGCCTCAACGATGCGGCCGTCGCCGACGAGACGCACCTCGTCACGCTCGCAGACGTTGATGCGCAAGGCATCATCAAGCTCTCCGCCGGCAAGAAGCGCCACGCCGTCGTGCGGCCGGTGTAGCGTGCCGGACACGCCGATCGCCTTCGATCTCTCCGCCGCCACCCGCCCGATCGAGACGGCGCGCGGCCTGCCGAACCTCTGCTACGTCGACGAGGCCTACTTCGCCCTCGAGCGCGAGCGGCTGTTCGCGCGCGGCTGGACTTGCATCGGCGTCGCCGCCGATGTGCCGCGGCCGGGCGATCAGCGGCCGGTCGATCTCATGGGCTGGCCCCTCCTCATGGTGCACGGACGCGACGGCGCGGTGCGGGCCTTCCATAATGTGTGCAGCCATCGCGGCTCCGTCCTGGTCGAGCGCCCGGGAAATGCGCCGACCATCCGCTGCCCCTATCATTCCTGGGTCTACGATCTCAGGGGACGGCTGGTGCGCACGCCGGACTTCGGCGGCCCTGGCGTCGACGAGGTGCCGGCGATCCCCAAGAGCGAGCTGGGCCTGCGCGAAGTGCGCAGCGGCCACTGGCTCGACTTCATCTTTATCAACATGGACGAGAAGGCCGAGCCGCTCGACGAATGGCTGCGGCCCCTGCAGCAGCGCTGGGCGCACTACGCGCTCGATCAGCTGCGCCACGGCGGCAGCGCGGACTTCACGGTGCATGCCAACTGGAAACTGGCGACCGAGAACACCATCGAATACTACCACCTGCCCTGGGTGCATCCGGCGCTGAACGGATACTCGCCCACGCACGCGCATTATCACTGCAACGCCGGCGACCGTTTCGTCGGCACCGCCACCCGCGACTATCGCCCCGCCGCCGGCGGCAAGCTGTTGCCGCAGTTCCCGAATCTCACGGCCGAGCAGCAGCTGGTCGGCGAATATCCGGTCGTCTTCCCCAACCTCTGGCTCGGCGTCCAGGCTGATCACTTCTTCGCCATGGCGATCTATCCGAAAGCGCCGGCGCTGACCGAAGAGCGCCTGCATCTCTACTTCATCGGCGATGCCGCCATGGACGCCGAATACGCCGCGACCCGCGCTGATATCGTCGAGCGCTGGCGCGCCATCAACCTGGAGGACATCGGCATCACCGAGCGCCTGCAGCGCGGCCGCGCCTCGCCCGGCTTCGACGGCGGCCGGCTGTCGCCGGTGCAGGATTTTGGGAGCCACCATTTCATGCGCGCGGTCGCGCGCTGCATGGCGACGGCGGGCTGAAGCGGCCGCTCGCTACTTGTTGTTTCCGGGGTCGGGCAACGCCGTCGGCGGCGGCGGCGGTCCACCGCTGGAATCGAAGAGGTCGAACACGCCGCGCAGGAACCCCGGCGTCAGCGCCGCCAGGGGATTGACGGAGATCTCCGGCTGCTCGAGCGGTCCGGTGGCGTGATAGGTGACGGCGAACATCCCTTGGCCCTCGCCGCCCGTGAGAACGAACCCGAGGATCGGTATGTCGTTGAGGATGCCGTTCAAGGCGTAGGCCGGCACGATCGTGCCCTTCATATCCACGTTGTGGCGGTCGAAATCCGCATAGCCGGTGCCTGTGAGGCCGATCGAGGGGCCGTGGGCGCGCGCCAGCTTGATATCGAGGCGGCCTTCCGTCTTCGTGAAATCGCTCTCGAAGCGGTCGAACTGGAAGCCTTCGCCGGTCAGCACATCAACGAAGCCGGTGAGCGTCGCCATGGTCAGCACGCGCGCCAGGATCGAGGCCTTCACCAGGCGGAAGTCGGCGATCTCGGCCTTGCCGACGAGCGGCCGTCCGGGCGCCGCGTCGTCCGACTCGCCGGTGACGGTGAGCGTCCCGCCCTTCACGGTGTCGATGATGTCGAAGGCGCGCAGCGCGGCGCCGGCATCGGTCGAGGTGATCGACATCTGGTGCCGCCCGCCGTTGGCCTGATAGCGCACCGACTGCGGCGCCTGCTCCGGCAGCGTGGAGTCGAGGATGATCTGGTCCCAGTAGCGGCCGTCGTGGCGGAGCGTGACCGCCACGTTGGTGAGGTTGCCGTCGTCGCCGAGATAGACGCGGCTCAGGCTGGCGGCGCGCAGGGTGAAGGGCGGCTTGGCCATTTCGGGCTGGGTGTCGTCGCGCTTGATGAGCGGCCGGGCGTCGACCTCGCCGCCGCCGATGACGACGTCGGCCCAGCCGCCGGCGAACGCGACCGTGACGCCCTTGAGGTCGGTGCGGCCGAGCTTCAGCTTGTCGAACTCGATGCGGCTGAGGCTGCCGTCGTCATTGCCGAACTGCGCCTTACCGGAGACGGCGAGGTCGCCGGCGCCGATCGAGAATTCGGTGACGGCGCGCACCCGATCGCCCGCCAGATCGAGCAGGATATGGGCGTCGCCGGGCGTCGGGGCCGACTTCGTCCACTTCACCGGCGGCAGCTTGAGCGTCGCCGCCGCCAGTCCAAGCTTGAGATCGACCGTCGCCCGCTTCTTCGGCAATCGCGTGAACACGACCGCCGTATCGATGGGGCCATCGACATAAGGCCGCAGGTCATAGCCGAGGGCGGCGCGCTGTGCCGCGTCGATCGGGCCGGAGGCGGTGATGCGGCTCGTGAAGTCGCCGCCGCCGAAGTTCTCCTCCCATTTGAAGTCGAGCGGCGCCCCGCCCAGTTTGCCTTTTCCCGCCATCGTCATGCCGTCGTGGTCGAGCTTCAGCTTGGCATCGCCATCGCTCAAGTCCTGTCCGAGCATGGCGCTCTTTACCGCTGCATCGGCGATGTCGGCCGTCACCCCGATCTTCACCTGGTCGAACGTCAGGCCCTTCTTGGCCGGGAGGCTGAACGTGAGGTTTGCCGCCACGGTGCCGCCGACACCATCGAGCTCGATGCCAAGCTTCTTGGCGTAGCCCAGGCGCGGATTGTCGAGGAGGGCCAGCGCGTCCGACAGCGGCCCATGCATCTTGCCTTCGATGTCGATGATCTGGTCGGGATCATGCATGCCGCTGATGCGGAGGGTGCCGCCGTCGATCTGCAAGCCTTGGATGTGGCCGGCGGTGAAGTCAGCGGTGAACTCCTCGCGCGTGAAATGCGCGGTGCCGGCCGCCGCCTCGACCGGCGGCAGCGGATCGAGATAATGCACGGTCAGGCCGCTGCCCGCGATGGTGCCGGCGAACTGGTCGATGATGGTGGCGGCAGGATCGCCACCCGGCAGGGTCAGCGCGACGTCCGCCTCCAGGCGAGCCACGCCGTCACTCACATGGTTGGCGATCCAGGCGCGCGGATTCGATTTCACCTTCAAGGGCCAGTAGCGCGGCAAGTCGGCCAAGGCGACGTCGTCGGCCGTCAGCTTCATGCCGATGCGCATGTCTTCGGTCATGCCGGCGCCGGCATGCACGCCGTCGATGGTCCCGGTCGCCTGCAGGCGCGGACCGTCGAACTGGACCTCGGCCTTGGCGAGCGTGAGCCGATCGCCCTCGGGGTCGAAGCTAGCCGACAGGGCCAGGCTGCGGATGGCGAGCGGCGCCTCGAAGGTGTTGGCCATCGTGAGCGTGCCCGCGCCGCCCGCAAGTTCGAAGGTGGTGCCGCCGATGCGGCCGTCCAGATCCATGCTCGAGGTCAGTCGGCCGCTCAGCGTGACGTCGGCGCCGCTGAAGCGGCCGAGCACGGGATCGATGGCGGCGAGCGCGCCGGCATGGACGCCCGCGACATTGGCGGTCAGCAAGAGTCTCTCCTTCTGGGCGTCATAGACCGCTACCGCATTCAGCTTGGCGGGGTCGCCGAGCTTCTCCACGGCGAGGTCGAGCTGGCCGACGATGCCCTGGGCATCGCGCCCCAGCACGATGTCGGCCGCCGGCGCCTGCCAGGTCACGCCGGCGCGGCGGTCGATGAAGGTGAGCTGGCCGTTGGTGATGCTGGCACGCGTCAGATAGCCGGTCGGCAGCGACGGGTCCGGCGCCGCCAGCAGTGTCTGCAGCAGGCGCGTCAGGACCGGCGACGTCCCCTCGCCGGCCTGCGAGGGATCGTCCGGCGCCGAATGGACGAAGCGGAAATGCCCATCCGCCTCGCGCACGATGAAGATGTGCGGCTGGAAAATCTCGATGGCCGTCGGCGCCACCAGCCGGTGCAGGAGGAGCGCGCGCACGCTCAGCGTGAGCGACAGCGCGGGGATCGTGGCGACGGTCCGGCCGTTGGCGTCCTGCACATGCACGCCGGTCGCGCGCAGGTCGATCGTGCGCGCCCAACCGCCCCAGGTCAGCACGGTGTCGTCGATCGCGACCTTGAACGAGCCGTCCGCCGGAGTCAGCGCTTCCACGATATAGGGCGTAAGAAATGTCAGGCGCACCGGCTCGTCCTGGCTCAGACGCCAAGCCACCAACCCGGCCAGCACCAGGAATCCGGCCAGCACGGCGGCCAGGACTTCCAGAAGCAATCGGGACGAACGCCGGATCACGATCGGTCGGTCTTCCTATTCGCCTGTCTTCAAGGCATTGCCGTGTGGTAAGGCAGTCGCGGTTCTCGTCACAATCGGCGTCGCCGCATGCTCGGTTCGACTCTCACGATCAACCCGTCTTCGCTTCCCCGACCCGGCTACCCCGAGCGTGCGCGGCTCGGGGCTGAGCGCTGGCGCGAACAAGCCCGCCAATGCGAAGACCACGACCTTGCGGCCTTCGCCCTGGCGTTCGCGGACGACGCAGCGGGAAGTGCCCTGCTCGAAGCCGTGTTCGGCAACAGCCCATTCCTCGGCCGCTGCCTGCTCATGGATATGGCGAGCATCCCGCAGTTTTTAACCCATGGAGTGGATGCTGTCTTCCGCGAATTGGTGAACGACGTTCACCGGGCCGGAGCCGCCGACGGCGACAGCAAGCGGATCATGCAGTCCCTGCGCATCGCCCGCCGCCGCGCCGCCCTTGTCATCGCGCTCGCGGACATCGCAGGCCTATGGCCGCTCGAGCGGGTCACCGGCGCGCTCAGCGCCTTTGCCGACGCCTGCATCGGCGCCGCGGTCTCCCATCTGTTGCGGCGGGCCGCCGAGGCCGGCGACCTGAATTTGCCGCAGCCCGCGGAGCCCGCGCGCGAGTCCGGCCTCGTCATCCTCGCCATGGGCAAGCTCGGCGCCCACGAGCTCAACTACTCCAGCGACATCGATCTCATCGTGCTCTATGACCGCGACAAGGTCGACTATCGCGGCAGCCGCAGCCTGCAGGACTTCTTCGTCCGCCTGGCGCGCGATCTCCTGCGGATTCTTCAGGAACGCACCGACGACGGTTATGTCTTCCGCACCGACCTGCGCCTGCGTCCCGATCCGGCCTCGACTCCGCTCGCCCTCTCGGTGATCGCGGCCGAGACCTACTACGAAGGCATGGGCCAGAATTGGGAGCGCGCGGCCATGATCAAGGCGCGCCCGGTCGCCGCCGACTTGGCGGCGGGCGACCTCTTCTTGCGTCGCCTGCGGCCGTTCGTGTGGCGCAAGCATCTGGACTTCGCGGCCATCCAGGACATCCATTCGATCAAGCGCCAGATCCACGCCGTCAAGGGCCACCGCGACATCGCCGTCGGCGGCCACAACATCAAGCTCGGCCGCGGCGGCATCCGCGAGATCGAGTTCTTCGCCCAGACCCAGCAGCTGATCTGGGGCGGCCGTAACGCGTCGCTGCGCCAGCCCGCCACCTGCACGGCCATCAATGCCCTCGTCGATGCCGGCCGCGTGGCCCAGCGCACGGCCGACGACATGATCGCCGCCTACCGGTTCCTGCGCCATGTCGAGCATCGCCTGCAGATGGTGGACGACCGCCAGACCCAGACCCTGCCGGCGGCTGGGCCGGAGCTCGACGCCTTCGCCCGCTTCGCCGGCTTCGAGACGACCGCGGCATTCTCCACCGCGATGCTGCGGCACCTCGGCAATGTCGAGGACCACTATGCCGACCTGTTCGAGGAAGCGCCGCCCCTGGGCGGCCCCGGCAACCTCGTCTTCACCGGCACCGACGACGACCCGGAAACAGTCGCCACCATCGGCCGCCTCGGCTTCGCCGATGGCGCTTCGGTCTCCAAGGTCATCCGTGGCTGGCACCATGGCCGCTATCGCGCCATGCGCAGCACGCGCGCCCGCGAACTGCTGACGGAGATCACGCCGAAGCTGCTGGAATCGCTGGCGCGCACCACCCATCCCGATATCGCCTTCGCCCGCTTCGACGATTTCCTCGGCCGCCTGCCGGCCGGCGTGCAGCTGTTCTCCCTGCTCTACGCCAATCCCGGCCTGCTCGATCTCATCGCGGAGATCATGGGTGGCGCACCGCGCCTGGCCGACCATCTGAGCCGCCACGCCTATCTGCTGGAGGCGGTGCTGGCGCGAGGTTTCTTCGATCCGCTGCCGCCGCCGGAGACCTTGAGCGCGGAACTGGCGGAGGCGCTGCGCCAGGCCAACGACTTCCAGGATGTGCTGGACATCGTCCGGCGCTGGACCAAGGACCGCCAGTTCCAGGTCGGCGTGCGCGTGCTGCGCCACGTCTCTGACCCCGAGGCCGCCGGCGCCCCGCTCGCCGACATCGCGGACGCCGCCATCGCCGCCCTCCAGCCTCCGGTCGAGCAGGAGTTCGCGCGCCAGCACGGCCGGCTGCCCGGCGACGGCATCGCCACCGTCGCCCTCGGCAAGCTCGGCAGCCGCGAGCTGACCGTCACCTCCGACCTCGACCTCATCTTCGTCTATGACGTGCCCCAGGGCGAAGCCTCGGAGGAGTCCTGGAATAGCCAGCTGTCCGATGGCACGAAGCCGCTGGCGCCAATCCACTACTATGCGCGCCTGGCGCAACGCCTCATCAACGGCATAACCGCCCCCACCGGCGAGGGCCGGCTGTTCGAGGTCGACATGCGCCTGCGTCCTTCCGGCAATCAAGGCGCGATCGCCTCCAGCGTCGAAGGCTTCCGTCGCTATCAGCTCGAGAGCGCCTGGACCTGGGAGCACATGTCGCTGACGCGGGCGCGGGTCATCGGCGGCGCGCCCGCCCTCGCCCGGCGCCTCGAAGCCGTGCTGCGCGAGATCCTCACGCGCCCGCGCGATCCCTCCAAGCTCGCGGCCGAAGTGCTGGACATGCGCGGGCGCATCGCCCTGCAATATCCCGGCGACCAGTTCTGGGACATCAAATATCGACGCGGCGGCATGCTCGACGTGGAATTCATCGCCCAGTATCTCCAGCTCCGTGACGCCGCCGCCGCTCCCGGCGTGCTCCATCAGAACACCGCCGAAGCCCTGCGGCGCCTGGCCGCCGCCGGCTCGCTCGCGCCGACCGCCGCCGAGGAACTCATCGCCGCCGGCCGGCTCTGGCACTGCCTGCTCGGCATGCTCCGCCTCACCATCGGCGCCAAGCTCGACGAGGCCATGCTGAGCGACGGCCTCGGCCGCACGCTCGCCATCGCCGCCGGTGTGGGCGACGTCACGCGCTTGCGCTCGCAGGTCGACGACACCGGCGAGCGGGTGGCCGCGCACTTCGAGCGCCTCGTCGGGCCGCGGTCGGCCTGACTGCCTGAAACAAACACGAAACGGCGGGCCGCCAAGTCGTAGCAGGTGTGCGCGGCATCACAGACCGCGCGCGAATCGCAACCTACATTCCCCGCCAACAAGGCTCGACGAGCGCCATGTCTCGAGGCGCCGGCGTCGGGCACCAACAACGACCGGATTGAGAGGATTGTCATGGCAACCGCCCTCGTCGAGGATTCCCGCATCACGCTCTATCGCCAGCGGCTCGCCGCCCTGCTGCGGCGGCCCTCCTGCCAGTGGATGGCGTTCGCCATCGGCGCGGCGCCCGTACATCGCGGCTTCTTCGACGATGTGGTGGCGGCGGTCGAGGGCCTGCCGGCCGGCGGCGCGACGCCCGCGAATGGCTCCAGTCATCGCCAGGTCCAATACGGCGTCCGCCTGCGCATCCTCGCGGGCGAGCGCGCCCAGGCCTCCTACGATGCCGAGGGCGACGTGCTGTACGTGCCCATCGAAGCGGCGCTCGACAGCCTCGATGGCCAGGCCGGGCTGATCAGCGCCTGCGTCCATCTCGGCCTCGACATCGAGGCCCGCAACCACCACGCGCTCGACAGCGAGAGTGCCGCCCGCATCGCCGGACAGCTCTATCGCCTGTTCGAAAGCATCATCGACAGCGACGGCGAGCCGGAAGTGACGGAGAAGCTGCAGGCGCTGGCGCCGGCAGCGCCGGCGGACAAGGCCTTCTTCGACGTCGCCGCCGAGATCCTGCGGCACCGCCGCGCCACCCTGCGCGCCAATCTGCGCGTCAGCCATCCGCTGCAGCCCGGCAGCTTCATGAAGTTCGTGCGCACCGCGCAGCGCGCGCGCCTGCACGACATCCTCGCGCAGGAAGCCGGCCTCAAGGACCGCCGCCCCCAGCGGCCGACGGGAGCCCTGCCCCGCGCTTCCCGCTTCCTCGCCCTCCGGCCCCGCGCGCTGTCGGCGGCGTAAGACTCATCCCGTCGTTCCTCCCCCACGTAGTAGGGGAGGTCTCTGACAATATTCCTATAACGCTTTTCGAACGGTCGCTCACGCGAGCGCAACGCGAAGTAACAATAGTTTATTCAACTCTCCGCAATCGGGGTCAAAGAGCGGCTGCGACGCGGTTACCGCGCGGCCACTGCCGTCCAATCGTGGTTAATTTTCGAATGAAACCGGAACCGGCGGCGTTTTTCGCCGCGTTAACAATATCGCGTTCTGGAATCGCGCGACGAGAGAGCTTAGAGTCGGGATCAACGACGTTCGACCGGCACTGCTAATCGGCGCCGGCATCGAGCGGAAACCAACAAGAGACGATTGGAGAAGTGTCATGGCAACCGCTTACATCGAGGAGCCGCGCGCGACTCGTTATCGTCAGCGCTTGGCTGCGCTGCTGCGTCGCCCCTCCTGCCGCTGGATCTCGTTCGCGATCGGCACCGCGCCGATCCACCGCGACTTCTTCCCGGACACGGCCGCCTCGATCGAGGGCCTGCCCACGGGCGGCATGCGCGAGTGGAACGGCGTCAATCATCGCCAGGTGCAGTACGGCGTGCGCCTGCGCGTGCTCGACGGCGCCGGCCGCGCCACCTACGACGCCGAGCGCGACCTGCTGGTGGTCCCCGAGGAAGCCGAGTTCGACAGCGTCGACGGCCAGGCGCGCCTGCTCAGCGCCTGCGTCCATGTCGGCCTCGCCATGAAGGGGCGCAACCTGCAGTGGCTCGACAGCGAATGCGCGGCCCGCATCGCCGGCCAGCTCTATCGCCTGTTCGAGAGCATCGGCGAGGGCAGCGGCGACGCCGAGGTCGCCACGAAGATCGAGCAGTTGGCGCCGCAGTCGCCGCAGGACAAGGCGTTCTACGACGTCGCCTCCGAAATCCTGCAGCACCGCCGCACGACCTGGCTCGCCAACATGCGCGTCCATCATGTGCTCGAGCCCGGCAGCTTCATGAAGATCATCCGCGTCGATCGGCGCGATCGCCTGCATGCCCTGCTGCTGCAGGGCAACGGCAGCAAGCAGCGGACCTTGCCGAAGCCGAACCCGGCCGCGGCCATCCGCGCCAAGAGCTTCCTGGCGCTGCAGGAGCTGGAGCCGGCCCTGCCGCTGCGCGCGTAAGCGGATCCGAGAGAGGTCCCGGCCAGGCCGCCGCGGCGGCCTGGCCGGACGGCCTCAGCTCAGGCTGACCGTCACGTCCTCCTGCACGAGCACGTAGACGTTGCCGCCGCCCGACGGCGCGTGGCAGGTGAACACGTCGAAATCGCTGGGGCCGTTGCTCGGATCGATGTGGCTCCAGCCGCCGCCGGTCAGGTTCAGCTTGTCGCTCGCGTCGCCATCGACGCGCACGGCGTCGCCTTTGCCGAATGCGTCGTGTCCTGAGAAACACGGGTTGAACGTGCCGGAGCCGAGATCCAGCACGTCCTGGACGCCCAGGACGAGCGAGTCGTCGCCCTTGCCGTCCTTCATCGAGAGCGTCTCGATGCCGGTGATGCGTTCGCTCAGGCCCGGCGCGGTGAGGTCGAGGTGGCCGTCGAACTGCAGGACGTCGCCGGCGTTCCGGCCGACATTGTGGCAATCCTGGCTGCCGCCGTCGATCGCGCCGAACCCGGTGTTGTCGAGCAGGTGCATCAGGTCGTTGCCGGAGCCGCCGAAGGCGTGATCGCCGGCGCCGACCAGGATCGTGTCCTTGCCCGAGCCGCCGTAGAGATAGTCGGCGGCGTGATCGTCGCCGCCGTCGAATCGAACCTTGCCGCCGCCCTCGATCAAATCGTTTCCGCTTCCGCCTTGGATCGTGTCGCCGCCGAGCCAGCCATCGAGGTGGTCATTGCCGCCATTGCCGTTCACCTCGTCGCCGCCGGCGTAGCCGTAGAGCTTGTCGCCATGAGACGTGCCGTCGACCCTGATCGACACTAGTTGCTCCTCGACGACAGGGTTGGCCGGGGGGTCGTCGATCGCGTGGATAAACCCGACGCCAGCAGCATAGATCTTATGCTCCGAGCCAGGCTCGATTGCCGAAAAGTCCTTCGTTTCCAGGAGATCGACGAAAGTCCCGTAAGGGACGGTGAAAGATGCGGGCGGAGCGACCACTTGCCCCCTGTCCTCCGCCACGCCGGGCGCGTCTTCCTGATTGTACGTGTCTCCCACCACATGGGGAGACGCTTTCATGACGACGCCCGGCTGCGCGCCATCGACCCCCGCCTGCCACGACCCGTCGTGGCCGACGACATGGCCGTTATCGTACTGCGTGGCCGCTTCGCCGAAATACCAGACGTTCCCGTTCTTGTCCTGCGCAAAATAGTCGAGCGTCTTCTCTTCCAGTTGGCCGTCGACTTTCGTGGTGTCCTGGACGACGACACAAGTGACGCCGTCGACGACTTTGGTCTGGCGCGTGACGACGAATGTGCCGATGCCGCCGCCGGAATCCTCGGACGTGAAGGTCGTGCCAGGCTGCAGGTCGAAGAAGGGGTTGTTGATGTATGGTACGAAATCGCTGGGGGGTGGGAGTGGTGGCGTAGACA
>JBGPEQ010000075.1:0-10982 GCA_041482855.1 Dongiaceae bacterium
ACAGCCGCACCGACTCCGAGACCGCCTCGTCGAGGATGCGGATCTTGTGGTGCTTCTCGAGGGTGGCGACCAGCCCGCGCATCATGTTGATGGCGACGGGCTCGGTCGGCTCGTCGACCTTGACGACCTGAAAACGGCGGGCCAAGGCCGCATCGCGTTCGAAGTATTTCTTGTATTCGGCCCAGGTGGTGGCGGCGATCGTCCGCAATTCGCCGCGGGCCAGGGCCGGCTTCAACAGGTTGGCGGCGTCGCCCTGGCCGGCCTGACCGCCGGCGCCGATCATGGTGTGCGCTTCGTCGATGAACATGATGATCGGCTGCGGCGAGGATTTCACCTCCTCGATGACCGATTTGAGCCGGTTCTCGAACTCGCCCTTGACGCCGGCGCCGGCCTGCAACAGGCCGAGATCGAGCGTGCGGATGGCGACGTTCTTCAGCGCCGGCGGCACGTCGCCGGCCGCAATACGCAGGGCGAAGCCCTCGACGACGGCCGTCTTCCCGACCCCGGCCTCGCCGGTCATAATCGGGTTGTTTTGCCGCCGTCGGGTCAGAATATCGATGACTTGCCGGATCTCCGCATCGCGCCCAAGAACCGGATCGATCTTGCCTTCGCGCGCCCGCTGGGTGAGATCGATCGTGAACTGATCGAGCGCGGCGCTGCCGGGCCGCGACGCGCCGCCGCCGCCCTCGACGGCCGGTGCGCCCGCGCCGAGCGCCTCTGCCCCTCCAGCTTCTCCGGTACTCGCGGTGAGCTTGGGAAGCTCCCGCCGGAGCTGATCCGGTTGGATGCGCGACAGCTGCGCTGACGCCTCGCGCGCCAGGGGCGCAAGCGATTCTTCGGACAGCAGTGCGCACAGCAGGTGGCCCGATCGGACCCTCGACGCCCCGTAGTCGAGCGAGGCCAGCATCCAGGCTTCCCGAGCCAGCTGCACGATATGGGGCGACAACGCTGGGGCCCGCGTATTGCCGGTCTTGAGCCGGTCGAGCACGCGCGTCAGATCGGCGGCAAGCCGCGCCGGCTCGATCTCAAAATGACGCAGGATTGCAATGAGATCGCTGTCAGACGCCTCTAGAAGCTTGAGCAGCCAATGTTCAATCTCGACGTTGAAGTTGCTGCGCGACAGCGTCAAGCCAGCCGCCGCCTCCAGCGATCTCCGGCACAGATCGTTCAGCCTTCCGATCAGGGATTTGAGATCGACCGCAACCATTCTCCCACCAATCCTTCCTCATCTGCAGGCTGCGCACCACAGAGCCCGTCCGGGAACCTCCGCCTGGACACTCTACGGCCGCTCAGCGACATCCACGTGAAACTAAACCAACGACGCAACCTGGAGTCAGGCCTGCCACCGGCCCCGCCGACTCCAACCTCCCCGATTTCCTCAATTCTAGCGACTCTACAACGTTGCTTGCAATTCGTCTCGCACCAATCGGGCAATCCGGCGGCAACTGCCGGTCACGCGAGCCGCCGCAACTTCTGCCACAGGTGAACACTGACATCTGTGACGTGGAGCACTTTGTTGTCAACGAGCTCCAGCGCATCTTCCTTTCTCTATATCGCTTTGCCGCCACCGGGGAACGCGATCAGGCGCACTGCCTCCGACCGAATGCTCGATGAGGATGTCAGCTCAGGCATCGTCGGGGCCCCGGCCATTGACAAGGTCCCTCGAGCGCGCATTCGTGGAACTCGACGTTGGTGAGTCCGCCCGCCCGTGCCGGCTCGCGCGCATACGGGATGTGAGACGGGTTGAAATCGATGGCGGCAACCCGGACTTCCGGGTTCGCGGCCGCGAGGCTGACGGGCGTCATGCCCGTCCCGCGTCCGAACTCGCAATTCCTTAAGCCCGCGTCGATCGTTGGGGTCTCGACTCCCCGGGGCAGGCGGATGAGCCGGCGGCGGCGGGGCGACACCCACTGCAGAGGCCGTTGGCGTGTTCGCGGCCGGTGACGTAGCGGATGCCCGCGCCGTCCCTGGCTTTCACCATCGCGTCAAGCCGTTAGCTACGCCGCACCGTCGGCGCAGGCCGTCACAAGCGGTCCAGCAGGAATACGGCGTCGGAAGCATCCTTCCGGAACTCCTCGCGCTTGAGCCAGGTGTTCCACCCAAGGCGCGGCACGTAGTCGCCCTCGCTCGCCAGCGCCAGGTAAGGCACGTCTTCCTTCGCCAGCGTCAACTGCATATCGAAACTGAACGTCGGACCGACGAACAATCTCGTGAGATCGACGAGCTGCGCGAGATCTTTGCTGCCCGGCATGAAGCCGATGAACTGCTGGTAGCGGACCGGACCGATCAGGATCCGGAAACTGCCCTGGACGTCCCAGACACGCTCGCCGACGACCGCATTCGTGCCGAGTTGCGCGAAGGATCCGTCGGGTAATGCTCGGCTCGGCAGGGCCGTGAATTCATCAGGCGACAGCCAGGTCCATCGCCCATGGAACTGCTGGATTCGGACGCGCCGCTCGAAGAAATCCGACAGAATCGCCTCCAACGCCGCCACCGATCGCGGCCAATGCGCGTAGTGCCCGGCGAAATAGACAATCGCATCGTCGTCGACTGCCAACCGGTTGCGCAGGTGCGGCGTATCCAGCCCGATGATCGCCATCAGGCACGCGGTCACCGGATCCTCGTCCGGCGCCTGGCGCTCGTAGGCTGCCGGCAGGCGATACTTTTCCCACGCCCGATGGAACAGCGAGATCAACCGGTGGTTGAAGAGATCGAAGAAGTCGCGGACCGCAAGATTCTTATCGCGCAGATTGCGGATCAGGAGCTCGGTGTAGTGTTGGGGCAGGGCGCCCGACGGCCCGGTCAGGCCCAGGAAGCCGACCGCCAACTCCGGCGGACGCCGGGGGACATCGACATCGGCCTGAGTCTGCGGCGTGGAATTGAGCACTTCGGCGGAAGGGAACGCCAGCGCCTGATAGGCCGAAAACCGCACCGCCTCTTCGCGCGGGCTGACGTCCTCGCCGACGCGACCGCCGCCGGGCCCGTCGGTTGCGCGCCGCGCCGCCCGTTCGAGGACCTGCACCGCCTGGAAAAACTCGAAGGCGTGCGGCTCCTCGAGCAGGCGGTCGATTACAGGAGTTCCTGATCGCCTGCGCGCGGAGACCATCTGCGGAGTATCCCTGGCCGCCCGTGGTGCTTCACGGTGAGGCGCGTAAAGGAGTTGATCGAGCCGTAAAGAGCCAGAAAGCGCTCGAGCACGGCCGCCAATAGATATAAGCCGCTGCTCCCGAATCGCTGTTCGTCGAAGGTGATCTCGACATCGAGGCCGCGACAGAAGGCGCCCATGTCGGCGCTGGGCGCGCGCGCCGTGCCGCGGCGGCTGTTGATATCGAGAATGCTGTCGATGGCCGCACGCGTCTCTGACGAGTCGCGGAAATCGTAGAGCTTGAGGATCTCGCGCAGGGTCTCGGCGCCGCTGTCGTCATGGGAAATCGACAGATGGTTGAGGCTGAGATGCGAGACAAGCCTCCACAACCCCCGGTTGCGCATGGGCGGGCGAATCGTGGGCGTGGGTGCGGTGACACAGTGCAGACTGGCGACGCCCTGGGCCGGGTCGACCAGCTGCAAGTGGGGGTGACCGCCGCCATAAGGCAGCCGCGCCGGCAGGTCGCGATTGAGACATGTGGTCTCGACCGACAGTACCGTGTCGGCCGGGACCGACGGATTGAAATCGAGGTCAACCAACGACAGGAAGACCTCGGTCCCTGGATCGCGGTCGCCGGCGGCGCGTCGCGTCGGATGCCAGAATGTCCGCTGGCTGCGCGCCGCGGCCGCGTGCTTCACCGAGTAGAACGGCATGAACGGCGTTTCCGTACCGTCCGGCGCCGTCGCCGCCACGGAGTCGACGGCATAGACCTCGGTCACCCCGGGCCGGCGGGCATCGGCGACGACACGATATTCCGAGATCGAGCGGGTCAGTTGGATCGGCTCGGCGCGCTGGCGGAACAAATTGACAATCGGCGTGCACCCGAGCGCGAAGGCCTCGGCCGTGAGGCCGCGCTCGAGGTCCATCGACGTGCGGTTCAGATAGATGAATACATCGAGCTTGTTCTTCGCGTCGGACAGCACCTTACCGGAGAGCTGCGCGAGATCGAAAAACAGGAATTTCTCGGGAAAGGTGAAGTATTCCGTCAGCAGCCGGTATCCCACGAACGACCGCGCCGGATAGGGCAGCATGCCGTCCGACCGCTCGAATCCGACGGGTTCGATGCATTGCGGACGCAGGATTACAGGCGCCGGATCGGTCGCGGAATCGGCGAGCGCGACGGACACGGTGTTGTTGTGGATGAGTTCATACAGCGGCAGAATCTGCTGCGGCTGGCCGCGCAGAAAGAAACGCAGTCGATCCGGCGCCAGCTTCGTGAAGGTCATGTCCGGCGCAAGACACCGTAGCGTCAACCGCAGCGCCGCGACTGCGCCCGAGGCGAAGGGATTCGCGGGGGCAACGATCGGACGCCCTCGGAGCGTCGCCGATTCGACCGTGATCGGCCACAGCGTCGTGGGGTAGCAGGTCCTAAAGCGGCAGCTCTCGCCGGCCAGCGGTTCGGTCTCGATCTCAACCCCTGCCGGCACGACATGCGAACTCGCCAGATCGCTGGGACAAGTCAGCTGCGCGATCGCCATCGACGGCACCGGCGACAGATAGTGCGGATAGAGAACGTTAAGCAGCGCGTCCGTGAGTTCCGGAAATTCATCGTCGAGCTTGCGGCGAATCCGCGCGGTCAGAAAGGCGAACGCCTCGATCAAGCGGGCGACGTGCGGATCCTCGATCGCATCCTGGCTGAGCCGCAATCGGCCCGCGATCTTCGGATGGGCATCCGCGAACTCCGCAGCCAGCCGGCGAATGTAGCTCAGCTCTCGATTGTAGTAGGGCAGCAGATCGTCAACCATTGCCGACGTCCGCGATCTTGATTTCCCGGGCCGCGGGATCGACGAACGAGTCGAATACGATCGCCTCGGGGGCCGGGTCGGCGTACATCAATGCTTCGATTCGGAAACGCATCGTGCGGTCGACCGCATCCTGATTCTTCAAGAGCGTCACCGACACCGACACGAAGCGCGGCTCATTGCGACGAATCACCTCCTCGACGTCGAGGCAGAACGCTTCGCGCTCGGAGTCGGTGTCGAGATTGAGGGAAGCAAAATCCCTGATGCCGTAGCTGATCAGCGATCGGTCCAATTCGCGCAAGTCGTCCGGCCAGGAAATGCAGCGCTGTCGCGTGTTCAGCAGCGCCTCGAGATCGCGCCGGACCGCGCGCCTCATTTCAGCCAGATGCTGGCCCCGCGGTTTCGGCGCGTCGCGCTTTGCCCCCGGATCGGCATCCAACAATCGATCGAGCACCGACGGCAGTAGCGGTTGGTCGAGGCTGATACGGGCCATCAGCAGATTCTTCCGGCTATGCGATCGCTCTCCGCGCGCAGCCGCCGAGCACCCAAATCGTCGCGGCCCGGCTGACGAGCCACAGTCAGGCTTTCTCTTCGAACGTCACGTTCTGCATTTGCATGATGGGCACGCTCTCATCGCCGACCAGGAAGCTCACTTGGCCGACCCCACGCATCGGCTCGGCATCGCCGCCGCGCCATTCGGTAGTGCGGCCGAGCAGGACCTTGTCGTTGACCTCGGCATCAGTCGGACAATAGGTCGCTGGCAGGAAGACCTCGCCGTCCGGCCCGCTCTCGACCGACATCAACGCGCGCCGCCAGATCAGATCGCGCAGCCGCTCAGGCTTCCGGAATTCGATCGAGCGCACGCGCTCTACCGGAATCCAGTAGTACTTTCCGGTGCTCGTGAGAACCTCGAAGACGGCTGCCGTCAGGTCGTCGAGATCGCGCAGGTCGTCGAACGGACGCCCGTTGCAACTGCCCTTGACTCGGGGCCGCTCGGCTTCGGCCTGATCGAGCAACTGCTTGGCCTCGCCCAGGCGCTTCTCGCGCCCGCGGATCGACGCCTCGATGTATTTCTGAACATAGGGCGGCGGCACGTCGACGAATTCCGGCAAGCGTCCGGAAGAATAGAAATCGCGCCGCGCCGTCTCGGCGCGGATCATCTGACGCATAAGGGCGACGCCCAGCGCGGCTTTGGAGTCCTGCTGAAGGATGACCTCGAGCTGAGCGTCGGCCCGCTCCAGACGCCCGCTCGCGCACAGCATTTCCACGAGGAGCCCGCGCCGCTGAATGTCCGTCGGGTTGCGCTTGACCTCATCATTCATCGCCCGGATCGCCTCGCTCAGCTTGCCTTCCTCCAGGAGTTCTTTCGCAGTCGCCATGATGTTTTCCTCTTGTGCGTCAGCCGGGCACGCTTGGGGCGAGCTCGGTGACGAGCTTGAAAGCTGAAACGACGTCATCGAACTGGAAGTGCGGTTGCAGATGCACCGTGCAGGCGAAGACGCCGGGCTTTCCCGGCAGCTCCTGCACCTTCACCCGGCCGTCTCGCAGCGGGTATCGCGCCCTCACCTCGGGCGACGGCGATGCGTTCGACGTGCAATACTCGCGCAGCCATTTCTGCAGGTACTTCTCGCAGTCTTCAGGCGTGGCGAACGAGCCGATCCGGTCGCGACCGATGACCTTGATGAAATGTGCGAACCGCGACACGCACATGATGTACTGGATCATGGCGGACAAGCGCGCGTTCACGCTGGCGACGAGCGTCGTGTAGGTCTTGGGGACCTGGGCCGACTGGTTGCTGTAGAAGGCCGAGTATTCCGTGTTCTTGACCTTGCAGAGCGGCATGAGCCCGATCTCCGAAAGATCGCGCTCCTGAAACTCGGAGATCGACACTTCGGTCGAGTAGCGGATCGCGATGCCGCGCTTGTCGGTCGCGAACCACTCGATCGGCAGGCTGTCGACGATGCCGCCGCCGACGAAGTCCTGGGGTGTGCCACGAATTTCGGCGAACCATGCGGATTGGGTGTAGGCCCGGATCAACAGGGCCCCGAAGGCATAGACCGCATTCCCCCACAGATAACCCGGTCGGCCCGGATTCTCGACCTCTTCCCGAAATCGGAAGCCGTCGATGCGCGATCCATCGTCGCGAAAGGGCAGCCGCATAAGCACGTGCGGCAGCGTGATGCCGATGAAGCGCGCATCCTCGGTGTCCTGAAAGGACCGCCACCGGGTGTATTCGGGCTGCCGCAGAATCGCCCGGAGGTCGATCGGCACGCCGAGATCCACGAATGTGTCGAGACCGAGGAAGCTGGGTGAACAACCGACGATAAAGGGGCTGAAAGCGGCAGCGGCGACACCGGATATGCTCTGCAGCGCCGCGAGATCGTCGCTCGTATGCTCGCGTGTGCGCCGATGGCGGACCTCGTAGTCGCCGATCAGGACGCCGAACGGCTCTCCGCCGGGCATCCCGAACTCTTCGCTGTAGATCTTGGTGAAGAGCTGGCTCTGATCGAACTCGATGGCGCGCTCGAGATCCTTGCAGATCTCCGTCCATGACAGGTTGAGGACGCGGATCTTGATGTTCTCGCCGCCTTCGGACTGGGTCACGAGATAATGAACGCCGCGCCAGGAGGCCTCCAATTTCTGCATGCGGGAATGGTGCAGAATCTCATTCACCTGCTCGGCCAGCAGGGCGTCCAGCCAGGCGATGTCGCGATCGAGCGCGCGCAGGAGGCGGTCGCGGCGGACGGGCGCCCGGAGAACGGCGTTGTCGCCGAACCACAGCTTCAGCGCAACACTCCAGGAAGGTTCCGATTGGAAATCGTCGAGCAGAATACGCGCCGATCCCGCGGGCCTGAACGCAAGTTCGACGACGGCATCCCGCAATGCCCGCGTGCCGACGTCTCGGACGGCGGAGGGCACGGCCTGGGCGACGGCTCTGTCGCCTTCGCCCAGGTCATCGGTCCGCTCCTCCTCCGAGATCGTCATTGCGCGGGCGGCGGCCTACTTCGGCAGCTGCGGGATGCGCGCGACCATCCGCATCGAAGTCGTCAACTCCTCCATCTGCAACCACGGCCGCAGATAGGCGATCGCATTGTAGGATCCCGGCTTGCCCGGGATTTCCTTCACGCTGATCTTGGCCTCGCGTAACGGATATTTCGCCTTCATCTCCGGACCAGGCTTCGCGCTGGCGTTGACGTAATTATTGATCCAGCGATTGAGCCAAGTCTCGCAGTCCGAAGCTTCCATGAACGAGCCGATCTTGTCGCGGGCCAGGATCTTCAGATAGTGAGCAAACCGCGAGGTCGCCATGAGATAGGGCAGCCGGGCCGAAATCGCGGCGTTGGCGGTCGCCTCGGGCCGGTCGTACTTCTTGGGCTTTTGCGTCGACTGCGCCCCGAAGAACACGGCGTAGTCGGTATTCTTGTAGTGGCAGAGCGGCAGGAACCCGAGCTTGCTCAACTCGGCCTCGCGGCGATCGGTGATCGCGATCTCCGTCGGGCACTGATGATCCATATCGCCGTCATCGCTGATGAAGGTATGGAACGGCAGCCCCTCGACCTTGCCGCCGCCTTCGGCGCCGCGGATCGTCGTGCAGAAGCCGGTCTTCGCAAAGGCATCCGTCATTCGCGCGCCCATGACGTACGCTGAATTCATCCAGCAGTACTCATCGTGATCCTGCGCCTTGGCTTCTCCACGCGCGCCGATGGGTGCCTCTTCGTATCTGAACTCCTCGATCGGTCGGGTCTTCTCGCCATAGGGCAGGCGCGCCAGGGCACGCGGCATCGTCAAGGTCACGAACCGCGAATCCTCGCTGTCGCGATATCCCCGCCATTTGGCGTACTCCAGCGAATCGAAGATCTTCTCGAGGTCGCGGGGCTTCGACAGCTCACTATACTCGTTGAAGCCGAACAGCTTCGGGCTGGCGGCCGAGATGAACGGGGCGAACGCCGCCGCCGCCACATTGGACATCTGTCCCAGCAGTTCGATGTCCTCGGGGTGATTGGTGAACTCATAGTCCCCGATCATCGCACCGTAGGGCTCGCCGCCGGGCGTGCCGAACTCGTTCTCGTAGATCTTCTTGAAGGTCTGGCTTTGATCGAATTCCACCGCCTTCGACAGATCCTTGTACAGCTCGCGTTTCGAGAGGTTAATGACGCGGATCTTCAGATTCGAACTGGTCTCCGAATTCATGATCAGATGATGCAGTCCGCGCCACGATCCCTCGAGTTTCAGGAACTTGGGGTCGTGCATGATCGCGTTGACCTGTTTCGACAACTTCTCGTCGATCATCGCGATCGCTTTGTTGAACGTGACAGTCAGGTTCTTGCTGTAGGTGACCGTGCCCTTGAGAGCCTCCTCCGTCAAAGTCTTCAAGAGCTCCTTCGCGCGGTCCGGCTCTGTCTGCTTGGTAGAGGCAATAGCCTGGTCGAGGAGGCTGAACTCGGCCTCTTTGGTCTGGGTGACCGGTGCGGTTTTTTCGGCTGTGGCCATCGCTCAACCCTCCTTCTTGCCGCTGTCGCCCGCCGGCGCGTCGACGCCGAGGGCGCTGCCCATCTGCTTCAAATCGTCCGTGCTCTGCAGCACGCGCTCGAGCACTTTCTCGAGATCCTCCGAGCGGTCGACCTTGGTCATGAGATCGCGCAGCTGATTGCGGGTCTCCAGCAGCTTCTTGAGCGCCGGAACCTGATCGACGACCGCCGCCGGCGCGAAGTCGTCCATGGAACGGAACTTCAGGCCGACAGCCATCTGGCTGCCGTCGCCCTGCAGCGTGTTGTCGACCTTGAGATTCAGGCCGGGCGTCAGCCGGGCCATGACGTCATTGAAGTTGTCGCGGTCGACCTGGATGAACTTGCGATCCTTGAGCGGCTTCAGCGGCTCGGTCGGATCGCCCGAGAAGTCGCCCAAGACGCCGACGACGAAGGGCAGCTCGCGCTCGACTTCCGCGCCCTCCGTTTCAACCTGATACGTGATGTGGACCCGCGGCTTGCGGACCCGTTCCAGCTTGTCATGGATACTTGCCATGTGTTTCTCCCAGTAGCGGCAAAGCGCCGGTGGCCGGGGTGGCGCCGATCCCCCATCTCGCTAAAGCCAAAAGTATGAACCAATCGCGGCCGAAATTCACGGTCAATCGGTAAGCCTTCGCGAAGTTCGCCAGCAACCGGCATGATACACAGCGGCCGCTGCAAGGCCCGTTTGCGGCGGCCGTGTTGACTGCTCTCTCTCATTCATCGGCGGCGATCCTAGTCTGCTCTGCCTGGCGATTCAGTGATCCCCGTCACTTCTGCTCATCAGGCGGCTTCATTCCAGCCACGATAAAGAAGGTCTTGCGCTGGGCGGCATCCTTGATCAGTTCGCCCAGCAGATCCGGCAGCAGCATTCGGCCGCGGCGCACCATTTCTTCGATCGCATACGGCACGATCGAGTGCGGCTCTGTCCGGCGGAAAAACTCACCCACTTGAAGGAGGGCGCCGAATGCGTCTTCGCGGTTGCGGATCGGGCCAAGCGTCAGGCCGGGCGCCGAGGCCTGCGGCTTGCCGGGCGCCGCCGCCCCATTGCCATCGGCGGTCGGACCGCCACCTGCCGCCGCCTCTGCAGCGGCCTTTGCCGCCGCCAGCGCGTCATGACCGAGCGTTGTCGCTATCGTCATGACCGACTCGAGTGTGTTGCGGATGGTCGAGGTCGGCGGCGCGTCCTTCCCGCACGCCTTGTCGAGCGCCGCCGTCAGGCCCGCAAATTCCTCCTGGCAGAGCCGCAAATCGTCAACCAGCTCGATGAAAAACTTCGGCTTTGTGGCGCGGCGGCTGGCCTCGATCTGGTCCATGGTCGCCGTCCCGGCCTTGCCGTGCCACGCCTTCGCCTTATCATCGGTGATCGTGGCCAACTTCTGCGCCTGATCGTAGTGCCAGGCTGCGAACGGGCCGGGATCTCTGCCATCGGTGAGCGAGATCTTGCGGATCGGCTGGATGACCGTGCCGTCCGCGCCCTCGCCATTGAGCGCCGCCACCGGCGCCACCTTGGCCACCAGACCATCTTCATCGGGAACCGGATAGAGCCCGTCCCAATATTTTTCCACCAGCCCACGCAACAATCGGAAG
>JBGPEQ010000076.1:0-10950 GCA_041482855.1 Dongiaceae bacterium
GGCGGCGAGCTCCACCACGTCCGGCAGTGCCAGCGCGCCCACGGACACGATGAGCCGCGATGGCGGAATGCCGGCGGCGAGCAGGCCCTCCAAGGCGAGCTGACGATCCTCGACGGCGAACGCGGCGCCTTCGCCGGTGGTGCCGAAGAGGGTGATGCCGTCGCAGCCCTCCGCCAGCAGATGGCGGCAGCGCTCGGCGAGCAGGCGCGGCTCCGGCCGCAGGTCGGGGCCGATCGGCGTCGCGACGGCGGCGATCAACGCGTTGGTTCTGGGCAGGCCGGTCACCTGTTGAGCCTTCCGAGGTAGGGGGCGCTTCCAATATCTAGCGCAGCAAGATTGTTGATTGTCAACAATCGGGCCTTGACCATCGCCGGCGTCTCGTGCCAGCATTTGCGCCACTTTCCGGGAACAGCGCGACATCGATGCCGACAAGTGCCGTCAATCTCAAACTTCCCAAGCGCCGGCTCGACGGCCAGGCCGCCGACGTGCTGCGCGAGCAGATCCTGAGCGGGCGGTTCGCTCCCGGCCTGCGGCTGGTCGAAGCGACTCTGGCCGATCAGCTCGGGGTCAGCCGCGGCACCGTGCGCGCGGCCCTCAGCGAACTAGCCCATGAAGGGCTGGTGTCGCAGGTCGCCTATACGAAATGGATGGTGCCGGAGCTGTCGGCCGCGGATGCCTGGGAGCTCTACAGCCTGCGCGGCAGCCTGGAGGGGCTGGCCGCCCGGCTGGCCAGCGAGCACCGCACGCCCGAGACGATGAAGGCGTTGCGGGAGGCCTATGAGCGCCTCGAGGAAGCCGTGGCGACGGAACGGCGCAGCGCCGTCGCCGCCGCCGACCTGGCGCTGCACAAGACGATCGTGGCGATCACCGGCCACCGGCGGCTGATCGGGCAGTACAAGCTGATCGAACAGCAGGTGCGCCACTACATTGCCACCTCGAACGCCGACATCGCCGACCAGCACGAGTTGCTGAACCAGCACGAGCCGATCGTGAGCGCGATCGCCGCCGGCGACGCCGAGCGGGCCGAGCGCCTGGCCCATGACCACAACGCGCCGGAGGTGCGGAAATTCGCGGCCGAACTCGCGCAGGCGATTGACCGCCGCGGGGAAATTCTGCCGCTGCCGGCGCGGCCGCGCCGCGGCGGCGATGCCAGCGGACCATCGACCACCAAAGAACCAAACCAGGGAGGAAAGAAATGACGATGATCGACAAGCAACCCATGACCTTGAACCGCCGCCTGTTCCTGGCGACCGGCACGGCCGCCGTCGCCGCGCCGTTCGTGCTGCGCGGCGCCCGCGCCGCCGCCAAGGCGTTCCGCGTCTCCACGCCCGGCTCGGACGAGGAGTGGCAGTCGAAGGCCCTCAAGGTCTTCAAGTCAGAATTGGATAAGGCCGCGCCCGGCGGCTTCGACGTGCAGCTGCATTTCAACGGCACGCTGTTCGCCCAGGGCACGGAGATCGAGGCCATGCAGCGCAACAACCTTGAATGCGCGCTGACATCGCCGCAGGACATCACCAACCTGATCCCCGAATATTCCATCTTCACGACCGGCTATCTCATGCGCGATCCGGCCCACCTCGACGCCGTCTATGACGGCGACATCGGCGAGGAGTACAGGGCGCGCGTCGCCAAGGACGTCGGGCTGCATATCGTGCGCAGCCAATATCTCGGCACCCGCCACGTCATCCTGCGCCAGCCGCGCGACGTGAAGACGCCGGCCGACATGGCCGGACTGAAGCTGCGCATGCCCGGCTCGGAGACCTGGCAGTTCCTCGGCAATTCGCTCGGCGCCAACGCCACGCCGCTCGCCTTCGAGGAGGTCTACCTGGCGATGCAGACCGGCACCATCGACGGCCTCGAGAACCCGCTGCCCGACGCCATGGCGGCCAAGTTCTACGAAGTTTCGAAGCAGGTCGTGCTGACCGGCCACATGGTGTCGAACGTATTCTTCACCCTGGCAGGCGGCTTCTGGGACGGCCTGTCCGCCGAAGAGAAGAAGGCGATCGAGACGGCCGAGAACGAGGCCAAGAAGGCCAACGACACGGGCGTCATCGGCACCGAGAAGGACGCGGCCGCCTTCTTCGAAGGCAAGGGAGTCAAGGTCACGACGCCCGACGTCGCCGCCTTCCGCGACCAGGTGCAGAAGAAGTTCCTCGAATCGAAGTTCGCGCAGAGCTGGCCGAAGGGCATGCTCGAGCGCATCAACAAAGCCGGCGCCTGAGGGCACGCAAGAGCGCCCGCCCGCGTGCTCTCGTAGGGGCGACCGCCCGGTCGCCCCTACAAATCTCGGTTGTGTTTCCAGATCATGGCATTCATCAAAATTCGATGTCTGCGCGCGGCGTTCGCTGCAAAGGCATCCCGCGTCCTTCGAGACGCGCCCTGCGGGCGCTCCTCAGGATGAGGTAGATTGTCGATGGCATTAAGGGTGTTCCTCATCCTGAGGAGGCCGCGGAGCGGCCGTCTCGAAGGACGCAGGTCGCTGATCCCGGTCTTTCGGCCATGCTGAAGGCGTATCTCCGCCGTGCCGCCGAGCTGATCGCGGCGCTTTTGTTCGCGGCCATGCTGGGCGCCTTCCTCATCCAGGTGTTCACGCGCTACGTTCTCAACGATCCGGCGTCCTGGACGCTCGAGGTCTGCTCGATCGCCTATGTCTGGATCGTCTTCTTTGCCAGCGCCACCATCGTCCACCCACGCCAGCACATCACCTTCGACATGCTCTACAAGAGCGTCAATCCGCGCCGCCGGCGCATCTTCGCCGTCGTCGGCACGGCCTCCATCCTCGTGATGTTCGCGGTCGGCCTGCCGGGCACGCTCGACTACATCGGGTTCATGTCGAAGAAGTACTCGCTCATGCTGCATATCCGCATGGACCTGCTCTATTCCTGCTTCGGCCTGTTCGTCATCGGCGCGATCGTGGCGAGCGCCCTGCGGCTACGGCGGCTCTTCGGTCGCGACTGGCAGAAAGAACTCTAGGCCGATGAGTCTCCCGGCCCTTGCGATGCTCGTCTGCTTCTTCGCCTGGTGCGCGATCGGCATGCCCATCGGCTTCGCCATGCTGGCCTCGGCCTTTCTTTATCTCCTGCTGAACGGGCAGGACATGGGCCTCGTGGCCGCCCAGTCCTTGAACGGCCTGTTCAAGAGTTTCGTCCTGCTGGCCGTGCCGCTCTTCATCGTCGCCGCCGACATCATGAACGCCGGCACCATCAGCGAGCGTCTGCTGAAGTTCGCGTCCCTGTGCGTCGGCCGCGTGCGCGGCGGTCTCGCCCATGTCACGGTCGTCGCCAGCATGATCTTCTCCGGCATGAGCGGCAGCGCCATCGCCGATGCCGCCGGTCCGGGCAAGCTGATGATCGAGATGATGCTGAAGGACGGCCGCTACCGGCCGGGCTTCGCCGGCGCCATCACGGCGGCGGCCTCTACCATCGGCCCGATCATCCCGCCCTCGATACCCATGGTGCTCTACGCGATGGTCGCCAACACCTCCGTCGGGTATCTCTTCCTTGGCGGCGTGCTGCCGGGAATCCTCATGGGCGTGTCGCTGATGGCCACCATCGCGGCGGTCGCCCGCCGCGACGACCTGCCGGTGGAGCCGCCGCCGAAGCGCGCCGAAATCGTGCCGATCCTGAAGGCTTCCCTGCCACCCCTGCTGCTGCCGGTGATCCTGCTGGGCGGCATCTATTCGGGCGCAGTGACACCGACCGAGGCGGCGGCCGTCGCCGCAGCCTACGCGCTCCTGCTGGCCTGCGGCTTGTACCGCACGGTCGGCCTGCGTGAGCTGACGCAGATCTTCGTCGGCGCTTCGCGCTCGACCGCCGTGGTGGCGCTGGTCGTCGCCGGCGCGCTGCTCTTCAACTACGTGGTGGCCAGCGAGCAGATCGGCGACAAGATCGGCGCCTGGATCGCCTCGCTGCAGGTCTCGCGCCTCGAGTTCCTGCTCATCATCAATTTGCTGTTCCTGGTGCTCGGCTGCTTCCTCGACACCCTGCTGATGCTGCTGGTGATCGTTCCCATCGCCATGCCGACGGTCCGCGCCCTCGGCATCGACAGCGTGCATTTCGGCGTCACCACCATCGTCAACCTGATGATCGGCATGATCACGCCGCCCTATAGCGAGCTGCTGTTCGTGGTCACGGGCATCACGGGAATTCCGCTCACTGCGATGTACCGGCACATCTGGATTTTCATCGCCGCCCTCGTCGGCGCACTCCTGCTCATGCTGGCGCTGCCGGAGATCGTGCTGTGGCTGCCCATGCAGTTCGGCTATCAGCCGGGCGGATGACGTTTCCTCGATCCCGAAAGGTGCCTTTCCCATGCCCGCCATGAGGGAACTCCTCGGCGGCCAGCGGCTGAAGGACGGCCCGTTCGCGCGCGGCCACTGGTACGAGCCGACGGTGCTGACGGCGATCGACAACCGCATGCCCATCATGCAGCAGGAGATCTTCGGCCCCGTCGTTCCCGTGCTGACCGTGACCGATTTCGACGAGGGCCTGCGGCTCGCCAACGAATCGAGTTACGGCCTGTCCGCCTACGTCTTCACCAAGGACCTGCGCCGCCTGATGCGGTTGGTTCGCGAGCTGAAGTTCGGCGAGATCTACGTCAACCGCGCCGGCGGCGACGCCGTCCACGCCCATCACGCCGGCCTCCGCCACAGCGGCGTCGGCGGCGAGGACGGCAAATACGGCCTCGACGGCTACTTCCAGAAGAAGACCATCTACGTCAACTACGCCTGACTCCGCCGCCAGGCGCCAGCGTCCGGAAGTCGCAGTCGCCTCGCCCGGTTGACGATAAAACCGGCACGAAACCCCTGGCGACCCGCCGCGGATCGCCCAAACCGCAGCAAATTAAAGACAAATTCCATACTGACGGCGATCTGCCCGATCTTGCGAGGCAACCTTCAGTTAGACACCGTATGCTGCGGCTGCCATTCATATTTCCGGCTTTGTTAACCAGATTTTTACCTCGCCTGCGCCATCCTTTGCTTAACGCGCCGTAAACCATAGGACGGGACCGACTCGGTCGCCCCCTTGGTGCGGAGTGACGGAAGGTCAGAGTTGCATGGCGTATGACGATCTCCTGGGCCTGATTCCCGAGTTCGGCGAGAATTTCGCCCTGCTCCTGGCCCTGGCCCTGCTCTACAGCCTGATCGGGCTGCCGCTGTTGCGGCGCGCCGGACATTTCGGCGCCGTGGTTGCCGGTCTGCTGTTCGGCAGTGCCGCCGTTCTCGGCATGCGCTGGCCGATCGAGATCGCCTTCGGTCAGAGCGTCGACGGCCGCAATCTCATCGTCCTGGCCGCCGGCGCCTTCGGCGGACCCTGGACCGCCATGGTCTGCGCCATCGCAGTCATTGCCTACCGGATCTTCACGGGCGCGCCGGACATTCTCGACACCATCGCCGTCGTCACGGCCACGGCCCTGCTGGGGACTGCGCTCTACCTGCGCTGGTGGCGGCGGGCCCGCATCGGCGGACCCGGCGAATTCCTGACCGTCGGCCTGTTGCTCGCCGTCGTCAGCCTTCCCTGGGACCTGATCCTGGGCGGACTGGATCGACATGCCGCTCTGCGGCTGGTCGTGCCGCTCGCCCTCTATTACCCCGTCGGGTTCCTCGTTCTCGCCATGCTGCTGTCGAACGAGCAGCGGCAGAAGCTGGCCGTCGAGGCGCTGCGGCGCAGCGAGGAGCGCTTCCGCGACATTGCCGAAGCCGCCTCCGACTGGGTCTGGGAGATGGGCGCCGACCTGCGCTTCAGCTACGTCTCCTCCCGCTTCGGCGAGCTCACGGGCATCGGGCCGAAGAAGATCATCGGCAAGCGCTCGAGCGAGCTGGGGCGGCTGGTGACCGACGAGCAGTCCTGGAGCCGGCACCTGGACGATCTCCAGCACCGCCGGCCGTTCCGCGATTTCATCTTCGATTTCGTCGCCGCCGGCGGGCGCGTCCATCGCATGCGTTTCAGCGGCCGGCCCGTCTTCGGGGTCGATGGCCGCTTCCTCGGCTATCGCGGCATCGCCGCCGACATCAGCGACGAAGTCGAGGCCGATCGCCGGCTGCAGCGCTCGGAGGCGCGCTTCCTCGACGCCGCCGAGAGCATGTCGGAGGGCTTCGCCCTCTATGACAGCGACGACCGTCTCGTCATGTGCAATCACCGCTATCGCGAGATCCTGGCGCCGATCGCGCCGCATGCGATCCCCGGCGTCGGCTTCGAGGAGCTCCTGCGCGCCAGCCTCAGCAACGTGCCGCTGGCCGAGGATGCCGGCGACGCCGAGCGCTGGATCGCGCATCGGCTGGAGCGCCATCGCAATCCCCCGTCGCTGATCGAGACCCACCGCGCCGATGGGAGCTGGCTGCAGATCGCCGAGCGGCGAACGGACGATGGCGGCATCGTCGTGGTGATGTCGGACATCACCGCCAGCAAGATCCGCGAAGGCGCCCTCGAAAGAAACTCGCTGCTGCTGCAGGCCACGCTCGACAGCCTCAGCCATGGCCTCAGCGTCGTCGACCGCGACCGCCGTCTGATCGCGTGGAACCGAAAGTTCGTCGAGCTGTTCGAGCTGCCGGCCGAGCGCCTGCACCAGGGCATGGCCTGGAGAGAACTGGCGCAGCTGCTGGGCGACGGCATGGGGGGCCGCCCCGGCGATCCCGATTGGTTGCCGGGCGGCGTCATGGCCAGCCTGCCGTCGGGAAGCGCGCGGGCCGAGATCAAGCGGGGTGCGCGCACCCTGCGCGCCCGCCTCAACCCGATGCCCGGCGGCGGCTACAGCACGATCTTCTCCGACATCAGCGATGCCATCGCCGGCGAGGCCCGCTTTGCCGAGCTCGAGCACCGCAACGCCTCGCTGGCGGCCGCGGTGTCCTCCACCTCCAACGGCGTGCTCATCACCGACCCCAATTTGCCCGGCAATCCCATCGTGTTCGTCAACCCGGCCTTCTCGCGCATCACCGGCTACGCGCCGGAGGAGACGCTCGGCAAGAGCTGCCGCATGCTCCAGGGCCGCGACACCGACCTGCAGACGGTCGACCGCCTGCGCAAGGCCATCGGGCAGCGCAAGCCGGTCACCGTCACCATCCGCAACTACCGCAAGGACGGCCGCACCTTCTGGAACGAGCTGAGCATCAATCCGGTGTTCGACGACAACAAGCAGCTCGTGCATTTCGTCGGCATCCAGACCGACGTCACCGACCGCGTGCGCGCCGAGGAGGCGCTGCGCCGCAGCGAGAGCGAGCTGCGCGCGCTCGCCGAGACCCATGCGGCCACGCTCGATTCATTGCCCGCCCACGTCGCCCTGCTCGATGCCGACGGCATCATCGTGTCGGTCAACCGCATGTGGCGCGACGCCGCCGGCACGGCCGACGCCGACGATCTCGCCGGCCTCGGCCGCAGCTATTTCGACAGCGTCGAGGACCCCGACGGCATGTTCGCCGACGAAGCGCCGGCCGTGAGCGCCGGCTTGCGCGCCGTGCTGGCAGGCGATTCCCCGATGTTCGCGCGCGAGTATCTGCGCATCGTCGGGCGCGAGCCGCGCTGGTTCAAGTTCGTGGCCACGCCAGTGTCCAAGACCGAGCCGCGCGGCGTGGTGATCGTGCATTTCGACATCACCGACCGCATCATGGCCGAGGAGGCCCTGCGCGCCGCCAAGGAGCAGGCCGAATTCGCCAACCGCTCGAAGTCGGAGTTCCTGGCCAACGTCAGCCACGAGCTGCGCACGCCGCTCAACGCCATCATCGGCTTCTCCGAGGTGATGCAGCGCGAGATGTTCGGCCCGCTCGGCAAGCTGCAATACAAGGAGTACGCCAAAGATATCCACGACAGCGGCGTCCATCTCTTGAAGATCATCAACGACATTCTCGACCTCTCGAAGATCGAGGCCGGCAAGTTCGAGCTGCACAAGGAGAAGCTGCAGATGTCGGATGTCGTGCGCTCCTGTCTGCGGCTGGTCAGCGACCGCGCCAACGCCAGCAAGCTCGCGCTCCGCACGGACGTGCCGACCGACCTGCCGCCGCTGATCGCGGACTCGCGCGCGATCAAGCAGATCCTGATCAACCTGCTGTCGAACGCCGTGAAGTTCACGCCGGCGGGCGGCGAGGTGCGCGTCGCCGCCACCCGCGACCTCAACGGCGATTTCGTGCTGAAGGTGATCGACACCGGCATCGGCATCGCCGAGAAGGACATCGCAAAGGCGATGGCGGCGTTCGGCCAGGTCGATGGCGCGCTCAATCGGAAATACGCGGGCACGGGCCTCGGCCTGCCGCTCGTGCGCCTGCTGGCGGAGCTGCATAACGGCTCGCTCCAGCTCGAAAGCAGGCCCAACCAGGGCACCACCGTGACCGTCCGCTTGCCGCAGCCGCGCGAGGCCATGGCAGCTTGACCGGGAGGTGAAGTTCTGCAGAGGGAATCCGCACCGATGCCGCCGAATGCACAGCATCTGGAAGCGCTATCCCGTGCCGAGATACTGGAGACTCCGCTCGCCGAGGTCTTCGATCGGATCGTGCGCATCGCGACCGGCATCTTCGCGGTCCCCATCGCCACGGTCTCGCTGTTCGAGGAAGCGCGCGCCTGGATGGAATCGCGCTACGGCCTCGACGTCCTGAAGATCCCGCCGGAATGGGACTTCATGGCGCACACGCCGCCGGAGGACTGCGTGCGCATCATCAAGGACGCCCGCGCCGACGTCCGCTTCGCCAGCGTCCCCCTGGTTGTGGGGCCGCCGCATATCCGCTTCTACGCCAGCGCCCCGCTGGTCTCGCGCGACGGCTACAAGCTGGGCGCGCTCTGCATCCTCGATACCGCCGCGCACGCCGAGTTCGAGCTTACCCATTGGCGCGCGTTGGCCGACCTCGCGGACATGACCATGGACGCCATTGAGCTGCGAACCGCCGGCCGCGCCACCCTCGAGCGCCTCGCCGCCCTGTCCAGGCCGCGCGTGGTGCGGTGATGCCTGTTGTGCCGGTCGCGATGTCGCCGGCGTAGGGGCGAGCGGCGCTCGCCCATCGTGCCACCACCGCGGTCGTCCGGATTTCCGCCCCTTCGAAGGGCGAGCGCCGCTCGCCCCTACGACACCAATACCGCGTGCGTACTACTTCGGCGGCTGGATCATGCGGCCGAGGGGCTGGCCGCCGAAGATGTGGATGTGCAGGTGCGGCACTTCCTGGTGCGAGTGGCGTCCGCTATTCGCGAGGATGCGATAGCCCGAATCGGCCACGCCGATCTGGCGCGCCACCAGTCCGACGGCGCGGAAGAGGGCGGCGATCTCGGCCTCGCTGGCATTGGCCGAGAAATCGTCAATGGAGACATAGGGCTCCTTCGGGATCACCAGCACATGGACCTTGGCCTGCGGATTGATATCGTGGAAGGCCAGGGTGTGGGCGTCTTCGTAGACTTTCTTGCAAGGGATCTCGCCGCGCAGGATCTTGGCGAAGACGTTCTCGGGGTCATAGCTCATCGGTCGGTGCCCCTACGAGTCAGTCACTGGCCTTGCGGGCCTTCTTGGCGACCACGCCGGAAATCCCCTCGCGCGCCGCCAGGGCGGCCCACACGGCATCCGGCTTCAGGCTGCGGTCGGCCCACAGGACCAGCAGATGATAGAGCAGATCGGCGCTCTCCAGGGCCAGATCCTTCTTGCGGCCGCGCACGCCCTCGATCACCGTCTCGACCGCCTCCTCGCCGACCTTCTGGGCGATCTTCTCAGTGCCCTTGGCGAACAGCCGCGCCGTATTGGAAACCGCGGGGTCGCCGCCACGCCGGCTCTCGATCACCTTATAGAGGCGGTCGAGGACGGTGCCGTCCAGAGCCTTCTTCGCGGTCGTGGCCAATGATCCCCCGTATATGCCCCCGCCTGCGGGTACCTACCAGATATAGCGGGAATCGGCCAGAATCCATAGCGATTAGTTGGGGATCACGGACTTGTGGCCGACAGATCCTTCCAGAAATAGAGACCGCCGATCCAGTCCTCGCCGACCCGGGCATAGTGCGGATGGGTGCCCCAATGCTGGTAACCCAGGGACTGATAGAGCTGGATGGCCGCCTCCTGGGTCGCCCGCACGTCCAGGTTGAGGACCAGGGCGTGGGCCGCCCGCGCCGCCTCCTCGACCGCCAGCACGATGCCGCGCGCCAGCCCATGGCCGCGCGCCCACGGCGCCACGAAATGCGTGGTCATCTGGGCGGTGCGGGCCTGCGCTTCGTTGTTCTTCCCCGGCCGCGTCAGTTGGGCGGTGCCGGCGATGACGCCATCGAGCCGTCCCACGAACAGCATGCGGTCGGGAATCAGCATCACGCCGTGCCAATAGGATTCCATCAGCGGCCGGTGCGGCGGCTTCAGCCAGCCGAACCCGCCGCCGGCCTTGATGCCTTCCTCGGCGGCCTCGCAGAGATCCTGCAGATCGTTGCCGCGAAACTCCCGCAGCCGCTCGACCGTGGTCACGCTCATGGCTTGCTCGTTGGGTCGCTTCGGAAAGCACTCCTGCGCCTTGTAGCAGAAGGAGCAGTCAGCCGTCAGCTGTCAGCTATCAGCAAGGAAACCCAAATCTTTTTGCTGATAGCTGATAGCTGACGGCTGAGAGCTGGCTTGCAGCACCGCCTCCGGCAGCTTATCTGGGTGGTCGTATGTCCCGCGATGAACTTCCCCAATGGCACGGCACCACCATCCTCTGCGTCCGCAAGGGCGAGCAGGTGGTGGTGGCCGGCGACGGCCAGGTCACTCTGGGTAACACCGTCATCAAATCCAACGCCAAGAAGGTGCGCCGCGTCGGCAAGGGCAACGTGATCGCCGGCTTCGCCGGGGCCACCGCCGACGCCTTCGCCCTCTTCGAGCGGCTGGAGGCGAAGCTCGAGCAGCATCCGAACCAGCTGGCGCGCGCCTGCGTCGAACTGGCCAAGGACTGGCGCACCGATCGCTATCTGCGCCGGCTCGAGGCCATGATGGCGGTGGCCGACAAGCAGGTGAGCCTGGTGCTCACGGGCA
>JBGPEQ010000077.1:0-10895 GCA_041482855.1 Dongiaceae bacterium
CCAGTTCGCAGCGAACGCCGAGATCGACATCGCCCAGCCCGGCTGGTACGAGATCGCCGTCACCTATTTCGAGCGCAAGAACACGGCGACGCTGCAGCTCTACTGGCAGCCGCCGGACAAGAGCGAATTCGAGATCGTGCCAGCAACGGCGTTCAGCCACCTCAAATGAGGCGCAGCCTCGTCGGCGTCAGGACTCGTCTTCGTAGGGCCCGACCGGACAGCGATCGGTGAGCGGCGCCGGCTGATTGCGCATCTCCGCGCGTATGCGCGGAAGCTTGGTGCTGCGCGGCAGGTGCTGGGGCGTCCAGTGCAGCGGACTCGGCAGCACCGACGCCAACCGCGCCGCCTCTTCTGCGGTCAGGTCCTTGGCCGACTTCTTGTAGTAGGCCTGGGCGGCCGCCTCGATGCCGTAGATGCCATGGCCGAATTCCACGACATTGATGTACACCTCGAGGATGCGTCGCTTGTCCCAGAACAACTCGAGCAGGACCGTGAAATAGGCCTCGAAGCCCTTGCGGACATAGTCGCGGCCCGGCCACAGGAACAGGTTTTTCGCCGTCTGCATGGTGATGGTACTGGCGCCGACGACATGACGGCCCTTCTTGTTCTTGCGCCAGGCGTCGCGGATCGCCTTCAGATCGAAGCCGATGTTCTCGCAGAAGCGCGCATCTTCGCCGGCAATCACAGCCTTGAACACAGAGGGCGACACCTCGTCGTAGGATACCCAGTCCTTGCTGATGCCTTCGCCCTGGACAAGCCGGATCACCATGAGCGGCGTTATGGGCGGCGGCACGAGCCCGTAGATGACGACGAGCGCAATCGACAGGGTCAAGAAGGCGGCAATCGTGAGCAGGAACGCTCGCTTCAGCCGCCGCCAGACGGTCACGTTGCCCTGTCCCCCTGCCGCGTCGCTTTGTGCCATCGCCGGCACTCTACCCGCCAAATGCCGGCCATTGCCAGTCTGCCGCCCGATCGCTTCTGAAGCATGCAACGGGCGGCCATTTGGCCTAACCTCTGGGCATGGCGATCGTCGAGCAAGACCGGATCACGGCCCAGCGCCTGTCGCGCGGCGTCTGCCGCGCCCTCGGCGCCCTCGGCTATGCCGCGCTCACCGAGTTCCCGCTCAACAGCGGGCGGCGCGTGGACGTGATCGCCGTCAACGGCGCCGGCGAGACCGTGATCGTGGAGATCAAGACCTCGACCGCCGACTATCGCTCCGACCGCAAGTGGAACGAGTATCTGGAGTTCTGCGACGCCTTCTACTTCGCGGTGCCTTCGGCGTTTCCGCTCGCCCTGCTGCCGGCCGCATGCGGCCTCATGATCGCCGACGACTACGGCGCCGAGATTCTGCGCCGCTCCGCCGCCCAGCCGATGAACGGCAGCCGCCGGCGGGCCCAGACCCTGCGGCTCGCCTTCGCCGCCATGCAGCGCCTCGGCCGCCTGATCGATCCGGAATCCGGAATCTGACCGGCGTTCACGTCTGCAGAAACGCTCTGCCGCTACCCTCAAGCACGACGCAAGTCAGCCGGTCCGTATGGAACGCGCCGGTGTCGATGCCGATGCGGTTCGGCTGCAGGACCGGCTCCTCCGAGATCGTGTGGCCGTGGACGACGATCTTGCCGTGGTCCGCGCGCGAATGCAGGAACTCGTCGCGGATCCACAGCAGATCGTCGCGCTCCTGGCGTTCGAGCGGAACGCCCGGACGGATGCCGGCATGGACGAAGAGATAGTCGCCTTCGATGTGCGTCAGCGGCAGGTTGCGCATGAACTCCACATGGCGGCGCGGGACGCGCCTGCGAACTTCGCCCTGCAATCGCCGGAGCTCGCGCTCGTCGCGCCACGAGCCGGGTGGCACCTCGACATCGTAGGATGCCAACGTCTGTACGCCGCCATAGGTGAGCCAGGACGGCCCCACTGCCATGTCATCGGGGAACTGCAGCAACGTATCCTCGTGGTTGCCGAGGAGGTGCACGATCTCGAAACCCGGCAGCGGCCGGTCGAGCAGTAGATCGAGCACCCCCGCGGAGCTCGGCCCGCGATCGATATAGTCCCCGATATAGACGAGCACGCGGCGCTGCGCGCTCGACCGCGCCGCATCGGCGGAGATCAGCGCGTGCAGCTGCAGCAGCAGGTCGAGGCGGCCGTGGATGTCGCCGATGGCGTAGATGCGCGTTCCCGGCGGTGCCGCCGCGACGGTCATGGTCGTCACGCCGATTTGGCGGGCGCGAATTCACCGGCCGCCCATTGCGCCCGACCGCCGCGATTGTCGAGGTAGTTGATGAGCGCCACGACGACGCGACGGTCGAAGGCCTTGCCGACCTGGTCGAGGATGGCGCCGACGGCGCGATCGATGTCGAGCGCCTCGCGATAAGCGCGCTTGCTGACCATGCCGACGAAAGCGTTGGCCACGCTCACGATGCGCGCGGTGACCAGGATGTCGTCGCCGGCCAGGCCCGTGGGGATGCCCGCGCCGTCCCAGCGCGCCTGGGCCTGGCGCAGGGTCATGACGACCGGTCCGTCGAACTCGATGCCGCCCAGAAGCTCAGCGCTGGTCTGGATGCTCTGCCGCACCAGCTGGCGATCTTCCTCGCGCATGTCGCCCGATTTGGTGAGCAGCTCCGGGGCCACGAGGATCTTGCCGAAGTTGAGCAGGTTGCCCGCCGTCTCCGCAGTGTCGATCTCGCGCTCGGACAGGCTCATCTCGCCGGCAATCGCGCGCGCCAGCGCAGCAACGTGCAGGGAGTGGTTCGCGGCGTAGGGGTCGCGCCGGTCGACGACGCCGACAAGCGTGTGGACGATCTGGCCGAGGATGCGGGCCCGGCGCTCGCGCTCAGTGACCGTCTCCGTGATGTCGTGTTCAACGATGAGGACGCACTTCGGCAGCTCCTGCGACGGCGACACCGGGATGTGATCGGTCTGCACGACACGCACGCCGCCGTCGACCGTCAGGCGCGCCACTTCGGAGGCGGCGTTGCCCGATTCCAGCACCTCGCGGTTGCGCGACAGGTAACGCTTGGCCGCCTCCGGTCCGACGATATTCGCGATCGGCTTGCCGGCCAGATCGTCGGCAGGGATGCCGGCGACACGCCCGGCCTCGCGATTAGCGAAGCGGTAACGGCCCTCGGCATCCAGGATGAAGATTCCGGTCGGCTGGCTGTCGGTCACCAGCCGCAGCAGATTGCGCTGCTCTTCCACCCGCTCCGCCATCTCGCGATAGCGGGCCGCGCTCTCGGCCCGGCGCAGCGAATTGGCATAGATCCACACAGTGAGGAGCGCGACCGCCACCAACGTCATGGCGATGATGGCGGTGGCCGTCAGCCATTCCAGGCGCGCCTGGGCAGCGTCCAGCGCCTCCAAGCGCTCGATCGTGTACATCAGCGTCCACGGCGACTTGTCGAACCCGCGGCTCGTCACCAATACTGGACGGTTGCGGTAGTCGTGCCGGGTTGCGTCGAAACCGCCCGGGGTCGCGATGGCAAAGGCGGCATCGAGCTCCGGCGTGTTCGTTGCCATGCGCAGCGACAGCGGCGACTTGCCGTTCGGCAGCGGCGACAGGTACTCGATGACCGCGCCGTTGCGCCGGACCAGCACGGCCAGCGCCGTCTCGCCGGTTTCACCGGGCTGATGCAATAGGGGGAAGAGTTCGTCGCCCACCTCTTTCACGCCGACGACCGTGCCGATTTGCGAGGCCGCGTCGCGGTTGCCCTGAACGGCGAAGACCGGGATCGCGAACGCCATGGTTGGTCGCCCGGCCGCGTCCAGATAGATGTCCAGAAGCCCGCGTTCGCCGGCCTTGAGTCCGCTCACGAATTCGCGCAGCCGTCCGGCGAGCGGGGGCATGCCTTGCGTGGCAGCCACCACTTGGTCCTTGGCATCGATGAGCGCGATGCCGCCCGTGCCCGCGCGTGCCAGATTGGCGGCGACGGCCGCCGCGGCGCTGCTGTCCAGGAAGCCGGCCCTGGTCGCGGTCGCCGCGATCAGGTTCTGCAGATACTCGCCCTGCGCGTCCGCGACATCGGTGTCGTCGGGGTTGGTCGCGCTGGTCGCGAGCTGCGTCATGTAGAGCTGCAGGGAGGCATTGTCGGCCAGCCCGGCGAGTTCATCGAACTGGCGGTCGAGCCAATCGTCGACGGCGGCGAACCGGCTGTCGGCGACGATGCCGAGGCGCACCTGCCAGGCCCGCAGCTCGCGCTGCCACTCGCTGTCGACGAAGCGGACGATCAGGGCGGCGCCCCCGATCGACAGCACCAGCAGCACGGCAGCCGCGGCAAGCAGCGTCATGTTGGCCGAGCTTATCGAACGGCGCCCGGTCGCGCCCGCTGGTGGCTCTGCTGTCATTTGGTTAACCCACGCCCAAGACAAGAATTTTTCGACAAATCAGCCGTCTAGCTCCAACCACCGAGCGCCGGCGCCAAGCTTATGCAACCGGCCGGCCATCCTGGCGTCTTATCGTTAACTAATCCTTGAGCAGCCCCGGTCTACGATGAATTTCCGGTTGTCCTATGTCAGTATCGCCTTCATATGCCCAGCGCCAGCGTGCCGAGCGCAATCGTTCGCTCTTGCACGGCTATTCCGCCCAGTTCGGCCGCATCGCCGACCGGTTCGCGGCGGAGGCGGCCTTGCGCCTGGGCAAGGAGCAGGCCGAGCAAGCCGCCAGGGTAGCGTCGGACGCCAAGGACAAGGCCGAGGCGGCCAATCGCGCCAAGTCCGACTTCCTGGCCAACATGAGTCACGAGCTGCGGACTCCGCTCAATGCCATCATCGGCTTCTCCGACATCATCAAGGAGCAGATGCTGGGTCCGGTCGAGAACGAGCGCTACCGCGAATACATCCGCGACATCAACAATTCCGCCAATCACCTGCTGTCGGTCATCAACGACATCCTCGATCTGTCGAAGATCGAATTCGGCAACGTGCCGCTGATCGAGGAGAACGTCGACCTCGACGCGACCATCGCATCCTGCCTCACGATCATCGGCGAGCGCGCCCGCAACGGCGGCCTCGCGATCGAGTACAAGCCGCTGAAGAAGATGCCGATTCTATGGGTGGAGCAGCGCCGGATCAAGCAGGTGCTGATCAACCTGTTGTCCAACGGCGTGAAATTCACGCCGACCGGCGGCGGCATCACCATCACGTTGCGCCGTGAACCCGACGACGGCCTGGCGATCGCCGTCATCGACACCGGCATCGGCATTCGGCAAGAGGACATGGCCGTCGTCATGGCGCCATTCGGCCAGGTCGATACCGGCCTCAACCGCAAGTTCGAGGGCACCGGGCTCGGCCTGCCGCTCACCAGGGCCTTTGTCGAAATGCACGGCGGCCGGCTGACGCTCGAAAGCGCGCTCGGCAAGGGCACGACCGCGACCGTGACGCTCCCCGCGAAGCGCGTTCAATGGAAGGCCGCACCGTGACGAAGAAGTCAGCCGCACCGCATTCGGAGCCCCGGGTCGAAGCCGTGGCAGCGTCCTCACCGCAGCAGGAGCCACAGGTCGAGGCGGTGGCTGCATCCGCACCGAAACAGGAGCCGCGGGTCGCGGCCATGATAACGACGGCCACCGTGCCCGATGCCGACAATATCGCGTTCGTGCTGTTGTCGGAAAACCAGCGCATCGGCCGCGTGGTGGCGGTCGCCGGCTCGCAGTCGGTCGTATTGATGGAAGAATCCGCCGACAACAAGGCCGTGATCCCCGCCGGTCTGATGATGGGCACCATCGTCAAGTTCCCGCTGCCGGCGACCGTCGTCTACGGGCTGGTATGCGGCCTCAGCGTGCCGATCCCCGCAGAGTCGGGCGCGCGCGAGATGAAGATCATGGAGGTCGAACTGATCGGCGAGAGCGTCCGCGGCGAAGACGGCAGCCTGAGCCCGTTCCGCCGCGGCGTCTCGATGTCGCCGCCGCTCACGAGCGCAGTCTTCACCACCAGCCAGAACGATCTGCGTCTCGTCTTCCTGCGGCCGGACATCGCCACGGCGCGCATCGGCTCGCTGCACCAGGAACGCCGCCTGCCGGCGCTGATCGGCATCGACGACCTGCTCGGCAAGCATTTCGCCGTGGTCGGCGCCACCGGCTCCGGCAAATCCTGTTCGGTCACGGTGATCCTGCGCGCGATCCTCGATCACCATGCCAATGCCCACATGATCGTGATGGATCCGCACAACGAGTACGCCCACGCGCTGGGCGACCGCGCCGAGATCATCGGATCGGGCACGCTGCAGCTGCCTTACTGGCTGTTCAACTTCGAGGAGATCTGCGAGGTGCTCATCCAGGCCGGCGCCAAGCTCGACCTCGCGGAAGCAGCCCTCTTTAGCGAGTACATCGCGAACGCCAAGCGCCAGTTTCTCGGCCCGTCCGCCGAAGGCCGCTTCATCACGGCCGACACGCCGTCGCCCTATCGCATGACCCTGGTGACGGAATACATTGACGAGACCATGGGTCGGCTCGAGAAGCCGGAGAGCCTGGTTCCATACCGCCGGCTGAAGGCTGCCATCAACCTCATCACCAACGATGGCCGCTTCGCCTTCATGTTCGGCTCGGGCATTACCGTGCGCGACAACATGGCGACCATCCTGTCACGCATCCTGCGCCTTCCCGTCGACGGCCGGCCGGTGACGATCCTCGATCTCTCGGCCGTGCCGTCGGAGATCCTGAACGTCACGGTGTCCGTGCTCTGCCGGCTGCTGTTCGATTTCGCGGTCTGGAGCGACGGCGCGATCCCGATCTTGCTGGTATGCGAAGAGGCGCACCGCTACGCGCCCGAGGACGACACCGCCGGGTTCGGTCCGGCCAAGCGGGCGCTCTCGCGCATCGCCAAGGAGGGCCGCAAATACGGCCTGTCGCTGTGCGTCGCCACCCAGCGGCCGTCCGAATTGGCGGCCGGCATGCTGTCGCAGTGCAACACGATCTTCACGATGCGGCTCACGCACCAGCGCGACCAGGAATTGGTGCGGGCCGCGCTCTCGGATGCCGCCATCGGCCTCTTGGAAGCGCTGCCGACCCTCGGCAACGCCGAGGCCATCGCCGTCGGCCAGGGCATCGCCGTGCCCATGCGCATGGTCTTCACCGAACTGACGCCCGAGCAGCGCCCCAAGAGCGCCTCGGCGACCTTCTCTTTGGCTTGGAAGAACGACATCGCCAATGGCGAGGACTTCGTTCAGGAGGTCGTCGACCGCTGGCGGCGCATCCGGCGGTAGCCGAAAGATCGCGCGCCTCTGTGGCAAATTAGAGGCTTAACCACCTCTTAAACTCCCCTGACTAGCGTTAACCAGCTCAGGCTGGAACGCGTGGCGATGCCCCAACAAGTGTTAACGAATAAGACTCGGCGCTCGGTGCGCGCGGCCGCCTTCGCTTTGGCTGCGCTGCTGTGGAACGGCCCGGCCGCCCCGGCCGACCAGCTGGCCGCGGTAAACCCGGTCCATCTGTTCGGCACCACCGAAATCCACTCCGCCAATCTCAAGATGTTTCCGAAATGGCGCGGCACGCTCAAGCGTTTCGAGAACGAACTCAAGAGCTGCGGTTCCGATCAGTGCAAGAAGAAGCAGTGGGATGCGGTGATCGACGGCTTGCGCGGCAAGGACCTCATGACCCAGCTGCGCGAGATCAACACGGAGATGAACGACAAGCGCTACATCACCGACCCCGTGAACTGGAATCTGCCGGACTACTGGGCGACGCCGCTCCAGTTCATGCGCAAGAACGGCGATTGCGAGGATTATGCGATCGCCAAGTACATGGCGCTGCGCGATCTAGGCGTGCCCGTCGACGACATGCGCATCGTCGTGCTGAACGATCTCAATCTGCGCATCGCCCATGCCGTGCTCGCCGTCTACGTCAACGGCAAGCCCTACATTCTCGACAACCAGATCTCGAAGGTCGTGCCGGCGAGCTCGATCCACCACTATCAGCCGGTCTACTCGATCAACGAGAACGGCTGGTGGCTGCATCGCGCCAGCTGAGCGTGCGTCGGCGCCGCGCCGCCGGCTGTGACAATTCCGTGATTCCTGCCGTGCCACAGATTGGTCACTCGTATAGGCCGCCGTCGGCACGTAAGTCCACATCGACTTAGGGGATAACTACCTATTGGTGAATTGATGGTGCGGAGTCGCGAAGCGACCGCACGCGGGCAGAATTTTGCCCGCGGCGGAGCCAGATTACCCGACCGATTTCGCTGCAGCAGATGCCTTTTTCTCATCGCGGCAATACTGATCGCTCTCGCCGGCGCCACCGTCGCCGCCTCCGCGGGCATCTCGCAGCTCGGCCTTTTCCGCACGCGCGAGCTGCATTCCGCCAGCCTGAAAGCATTCCCGAAGTGGCAAGATATGCTGACGCGTTTCGAACGCGAGCTGGCGGAATGCATGCCCGATCGCTGCCGATTGGATGAATGGCAACGGCTCGTGGCCTCGCTGCATGGCCGCAAAGCGATCGCGCAGCTGAAGCTCGTCAACAGCGCCGTCAATCGCCATCGCTACATCGAGGACTGGGCGAACTGGGACCTCGCCGACTACTGGGAGACGCCCTTGCAGTTTCTCGACCGCAGCGGCGACTGCGAGGATTTCGCCATCGCCAAATATCTGGCGTTGCGGGCGGCGGGAATGCCCGCCGACGACATGCGCCTCGTCATCGTCCGCGATTACGCGCACCACCGCATGCACGCCGTCCTCGCCGTCTATGTCGGCAAGCGGGCGCTGATCCTCGACAGTCTCTACGACGCCATCGTCGAGGCCGATGCCATCGACCACTACGAACCGATCTACTCGATCAACGAGCAGGGCTGGTGGCTGCACCGCCGCTGAAGGCAACAGTCACCCGCGCGGCGCATACTTGCTGAGGATGCGCTGCAACGTGCGGCGGTGCATGCGCAGGCGGCGGGCGGTCTCCGAGACGTTGCGGTCGCATTGCTCGAACACGCGCTGAATATGCTCCCAGCGCACGCGGTCGGCCGTCATCGGCTGCTCCGGTGCCGGCGGAAGGGCGGGTCCGCGTTGCAGAAGCGCCGACTCGATGGCATCGGCGTCGGCCGGTTTCGACAGGAAGTCGACCGCGCCCTGCTTCACCGCCGCCACGGCCGAGGCGATATTGCCGTAGCCCGTCAGCACGATGATGCGGGCGTCGGGCCGCGCCGCCCGCAGCGCCGGGACCACCTCGAGGCCGTTGCCGTCGCCCAGCCGCAGGTCCACCACCGCGAAGGCCGGCCGCAGGCTGCCGGCCGCCTCGATGCCGCCGGCGACGGTCTCGGCCGTCGTCACGGCATAGCCGCGCCGCTCCATCGCCTGCGCCAGCCGCTGCCGGAACGGGGCATCGTCGTCGACGATCAGCAGGGTCCGCTCGGTTGACACGGCGCCACGCGGCGTCGGGGATTGAGTGATCGCTTCTTGCCTCGTCATCGTCTCACCTCGTCATGCCGGCGACGGCTCGGATTCCAGCGCGGAACGGTTCCACCCGATCGTAACCTCGGCGCCGCCGTCCTGGCCATTGCCGAAGCTGAGCTGGGCGCCGGTGCGGCCAAGCAGGGTCTGGGCGATGAAGACGCCGAGGCCCATGGGTTCGCCGCTGCCGATCCGGCCCTGATTCTCTCCACCGGATAGATAGGGTTCGCCGAGGTGATCGAGAAGGCCCGGCGCGAAACCCGGGCCATCGTCCCGAATCTTCAGGCTGACGCGGCGCTCGCTCCAGCGCACGGTCACGCGGACCTCCGAGCGGGCGAATTCGATGGCGTTCTGCAGCAGGTTGCCGAGGCCGTGCACCAGTTCGGGGCTGTGCGGCGCCTGGGGGGCGGGCTGGCGGGCGGCGTCGGAGCCGGGCTCCGCGCTGGCGTCGATGATCAGGCGGACGCGCTCGGCGCGGTAGGGGGCCGCGGCCGTCTCCACTAGGGCCGCCAGCGGCATGCGCTGCAGCGGCTCCCCGGCTTCCGGGCGGGTCGACAGCTCGGTCAGGATGGTGCGGCAGCGCTCGCTCTCGCTCAGCAGCAGCTCGACGTCCGCCCGGTGCGGGCTGTCCGGCGGCAGGTCGCGCGCCAGCTCCTTGGCGACCACGGCAATGGTCCCGAGCGGACTGCCCAGCCGGTGCGCCGCCGCCGCCGCCAGGGCGCCCAGCGCCGATACCCGCTGTTCGCGGTCGAGCGCGAGGTAGCTGGCCGCCAGCGCGCCCGACATGCGCCGCGCCTCCTCGGCCACGCTGAACACATAGCCGGCGATGAACACCACGGACAGGCCGAGCGCCGAGGCCAGCCCGAAGATGAACAGCGGGGCGAGCGCGAAGGACTGATCGGCCCAGGGCAACGGCAGATGGACGAGCGCCAGCACGATCACGATCGCCAGCGCCAAGGCCGAAAGCGCCATGGTGCTGACGCGCGACAGCACCGTCGCCGAGATGATCACGGGGGCCAGGACCAACACCGCGAACGGATTGTGGAGGCCACCCGTCAAAAAAAGCAGTATGCCCAGCTGAAGCAGATCGTAGGCCAGATAGATGGCGGCCGCGCGGTCGCCCAGCCGCTCCGGCGAACGTCTCCCGATGGCCGCCCAGAAATTGATCACGGCGGACACGGCGACCGTCGCCAGGGCCGGCAGCAGCGGGACCGGATAGCCGAAGCCGAAGTTCACGACCAGGAGCGCCAGCGCCTGGCCTATGATCGCCACCCAACGGATGACGATCAGCGTGCGCAGCCGGACGCGGCCGCCGGCCATGGTGGTGGCCCGGGCCGGCCGCGCGGAGTCGAGCGTCGCGGTCATCGCGTCATCTCACTCCGCTCGCCCGCCGCTGGCAAGGGCTGGCCGCTAGCCCTGAATCTCGCCATAGTCACGCCAGCATGCCGTCGAACGATATGCGGAATCCGCCGTTACGCATGGCCATGGCAAGAACAACTCGTACGCTCGCAGCCCTCCTGCTCGGCCTCATCGG
>JBGPEQ010000078.1:0-10873 GCA_041482855.1 Dongiaceae bacterium
CGCCGTTCACCGCGATCCTGCTCCAGCTGAATTTCCTCTTCACGAGCGTGGTCGTGACGGAGGCGGTGTTCGCCTTTCCGGGGTTCGGCCGCATGATCGTCGATGCGGCGCTCTACCACGACGTCGCGACGGTGCAGGCGGGCACGCTGTTCGCCGTGTTCGTGGTGGTGACGTCGCAGATCGTCGGCGACTTCACCTATATGCTCCTCAATCCGCGCATCCGCTTCACGTGAGGGTGGCACGATGACCGTCAGCACCATTCCCTCGATCGCGACGCCCCGCCGGTCGGCCACCCCAGGCTGGTTGCGCAGCATCATGCTGCTGCGCGAATCCCCGCTCGGCATCATCGGGGCGTTCCTGGTGGCCTTCTGGATCGTCGTGGCGATCGGCGCGCCCTGGCTGTCGTCCTATGATCCCGATGACAATGACTTCGACGCCGGCATCATCGCTCCGCCCTCGGCCGAGCATTGGCTCGGCACCGACGACCAGGCGCGCGACCTGCTCTCGCGCGTCATCTGGGGCTCGCGCGTCGTCCTCACGATTTCGCCGCTGGCGACGCTGTGCGCCTATGTCGTCGGCTGCTTCATGGGGCTGCTCGCCGGCTACTATCGCGGTTGGGTCGACACGGCCCTGATGCAGGTCTGCAACGTCGTCCTGTCGTTCCCGGTACTCGTGCTCTACGTCATCATCATGATGAAATTCGGCCCATCGCCGGTGAACATCGTCATCGCCGTCACCTTCGTGGCCTCGCCCCAGGTGGCGCGCCTCGTGCGCAGCCAGACCCTCGAGCTGCGCGAGCGCGAATATGTCGCGGCCGCCAAGATGCGCGGCGAGCCCGCCTGGTACATCATGCTGGTGGAGATCCTGCCCAATGCGCGCGGGCCGCTCATCGTCGATTCCTGCCTGCGCATGGGCTACACGGCCATCACCATCGGCATCCTCGGCTTTCTCGGCATGGGCCTGCGGCCGCCCACCGCCGACTGGGGCGGCATGATCAATGCCACTTACGGGTACGTCATGGGCGGCCAGGTGCTCATGGCTCTGGCGCCAGCGCTCGCGCTCTCCTCGCTGGTCGTCGGATTGAGCCTGCTCGCGGACGGACTCCGCGAAATCAGCATGCGCGACTGAGGGCGGCCATGGCGGACACGGTCACATCCGGCGCGCCCGTCCTCGAGCTCGACAACGCCCGCATCTCCTATTTCACGCGCGCCGGCGAGATCAACGTCGTCCCCGGCGTCAGCTTCAAGCTGGCCCAGGGCGAGGCCATCGGCCTGGTCGGCGAATCCGGCTGCGGCAAATCGACGGTCGCGTTCTCTATCGTGCGCTATCTCGGCGGCGCCGGGCGCCTCACCGGCGGCCGCATCCTGTTCGAAGGCCGCGACATGGCGAAGATGTCGGAGTCGGAACTCAGGCAGTTGCGCGGCCGCCGCTTTGCCATGGTCTACCAGGATCCCATGAGCAGCCTGAACCCGGTGATTCCCGTGGGTAGGCAGCTCATGGAGGTGCCGATCATCCATCAGGGCGCCAGCGAGGCCGATGCCCGCCGGCGCGCCCTGCAGATGCTGGCCGAAGTCAAGCTGCCCGATGCCGAGTCTGTATTCACGCGCTATCCGCATCAGCTCTCGGGCGGGCAGCAGCAGCGCGTGGTCATCGCGATGGCGCTGATGGCGGAGCCGGCGCTCCTCATCATGGACGAGCCGACCACGGGCCTCGACGTCACCGTCGAGGCCGCCGTCCTCGATCTCGTGCGCGATCTCCGGCGCAAGCACAACTCGGCGCTCGTCTTCATCAGCCACAATCTCGGCACGGTCGTGCGCGTCTGCGACCGCATCGGCGTGATGTATGCCGGCGATCTCGTGGAGGAGGGGCCGATCGGGTCGGTGTTCCGAAATCCACGCCATCCCTACACGCGCGGCTTGCTCGAATGCCTGCCGGTGCTGGGCACCGACAAGCGCACTTCGCCCCTGGTCCCGATACCCGGACAGGTCCCGCCGGCCCTGCATCGCCCGCCCGGCTGCATCTTCGCGGGCCGCTGCAAGCACGTCGACCCGGCGCGCTGCACGGCCGGCCGCATCGAAACGATCGCCATCCCCGGCGAGTCCGTGCATCGCGTCCAGTGCGTGCGCGCGATCGAGCTGCCGCTCTGGCAGCGGCCGCAGGTCGCGGCGACGGCAACGGCGGCGGACGAGAGCCAAGCCGAACTCGTGCTCGATATCGACCACCTCAGGAAATTCTACGAAACCTCGACCAGCATCTTCAGCGGCGCGGAGAGTTACGAGATCAAGGCCATCAACGACGTCAGCATGTCCGCCAAGCGCGGCATGACGCTCGCCGTCGTCGGCGAATCCGGCTGCGGAAAGTCGACGCTGGCGAAGGTCCTCACCGGCCTCGAGAAGGCGACGGACGGCAAGGTCGCGCTCGATGGGTCCGACATCGGCGGCATCCGCGTCGAGGACCGCACGTCCGCCGTCAAGGGCAAGCTGCAGATGGTGTTCCAGAACCCCGACAGCACGCTCAATCCCAGCCACTCCGTCGGCTTCGCCATCGAACGTTCGCTGCGTCGGCTGAAGAACCTCACGGGCGCGGCCGTGCGCCAGCAGGCGCGACATTTGATGGAGACCGTCAAGCTGCCGGCCGATTTCGTCGACCGCAAGCCGCGCCAACTCTCGGGCGGCCAGAAGCAGCGCGTCGCGATCGCGCGCGCCCTTGCCGGCGATCCCGACGTGATGGTCGCGGACGAGCCGGTATCGGCGCTCGATGTCTCCGTGCAGGCGGCGATCATCAACCTGCTGCTGGAGCTGCAGTCGACGCGCGCCGCCACCATGCTGTTCATCTCTCACGATCTCTCGGTCGTGCGCTATCTGGCCGATCGGGTGGCGGTGATGTATCTCGGCAAGATCGTCGAATTCGGCTCGGTCGATGAGGTCTTCAGCCCGCCCTACCATCCGTACACGGAGGCGCTGCTGTCGGCCGTGCCGATCGCCGATCCGGACCGCCAGCAGAAGCGCATCCTGCTGGAAGGCGCGATGCCCAGCCCGCGCGACGTGCCCAAGGGCTGCCCATTTTCCACGCGCTGCCCGCGCAAGCTCGGCGACATCTGCGATACGACGCCGCCGCCCGAGCACCGCACCAACAGCGGCCACCGCATCGCCTGCCACATCCCGATGGAGCAGCTGAGGTCCGTCGAACCGATCATCTAGACGGCGGCCGAATAACGCGAGCGAGTCCGTCGGCGTTGTAGGGCGAACCCGCCCGGTCGCCCATTTGTCGATATAGAGGAAAGCCTGCATGCCGCGCGATCCGCGTTACGACATTCTGTTCGAGCCGGTGAAGATCGGCCCAAAGACGGCCCGCAACCGCTTCTACCAGGTCCCGCATTGCAGCGGCATGGGCCACGTCATGCCGCGCGCCGAGGCGGCCATGCGCGGCGTCAAGGCCGAGGGCGGCTGGGCCGTGGTGTCGACGCAGGAATGCGATATCCACCCCACCAGCGACATCCTGCCGTTTCCGGAGGGCCGGCTGTGGGACGATCGCGACCTGCCGGGGCTGGCGCTCATGGCCGAGTCCGTCCACCGCCACGGCGCGCTCGCGGCCATCGAGCTCACCCATCACGGCCCCACCACCGCCAACTACTACAGCCGGGAGGCGCCCATCGGACCGGCGCACCAGCCGATCAGCTGGGACGCGCCGGTTCAGGCGCGCGCCATGGACAAGGCGGACATCCGCGACTACCGCCGCTGGCATCGCGCCGCCGCGCTGCGCGCCCGCAAGGTCGGCTTCGACATCGTCTACTGCTATGCCGGTCACAACATCGCGCTTCCCATGCACTTCCTGCAGAAGCGGCGCAATCAGCGCACCGATGAATACGGCGGCAGCCTGGAGAATCGCGTGCGGCTCCTGCGCGAGATCATCGAGGATACCAAGGAGGCCGTGGGCGACAGCTGCGCCGTCGCCGTGCGCCTCGCCGTCGACGAGCTGCTGGGCGAAGACGGCATCACCAGCGGCAACGAGGGTCGCGACGTCGTGGCGATGCTGGCCGAGCTGCCGGACCTGTGGGACGTCAATGTCAGCGATTGGGCGAACGATTCCGTCACCTCGCGCTTCGCCGACGAGGGCTATCAGGAACAGCACATCGCCTTCGTGAAGAAGCTGACGACGAAGCCCGTGGTCGGCGTCGGCCGCTTCACCTCGCCCGACGCCATGGTGTCGCAGATCAGGCGCGGCATCCTCGACATGATCGGCGCCGCCCGGCCCTCGATCGCCGACCCGTTTCTTCCGAAGAAGATCGAGGAAGGCAGACTCGACGACATCCGCGAATGCATCGGCTGCAACATGTGCGTCAGCGGCGACTACACCATGACGCCCATGCGCTGCACCCAGAACCCGACCATGGGCGAGGAGTGGCGCCGCGGCTGGCACCCGGAGATCATATCGGGCAAGGCCTCGGACGACTCCGTGCTCGTCGTCGGCGCCGGCCCGGCCGGTCTCGAATGCGCGCGCGCCCTCGGGCAGCGCGGCTACACCGTGCATCTCGCCGAGGCCACCGAGGAACTCGGCGGCCGCGTCACCCGCGAATCCCGGCTGCCGGGCCTGGCGGCCTGGGCGCGCGTGCGGGATCATCGCCTGCTGCAGCTCGACAAGATGGCGAACGTCAGCATCTATCGCGCCAGTCGCCTCGCTGCCGCCGATGTGCGGGAGATGGGCGCTGCGCATGTCGTGGTTGCCACGGGCGCTGCCTGGCGGCGCGACGGCGTCGGCCGCGCGCACAGCGCCGCCGTGCCCGGCTTCGACCGTGCGAGCGTCTACACGCCCGACGACGTGATGGCGGGCGCCGCGATCGCCGGCCCGGTGGTCGTCTTCGACGACGACCACTACTACATCGGCGGCGTCCTGGCCGAGAAGCTGCGCCAACTGGGGCTCGCCGTCACGCTGGTGACGCCGGCGGAATCGGCCTCGCACTGGACGCACAATACGCTCGAGCATGAGCGCATCCAGACGCGCCTGCTGGAGCTCGGCATCGAGATTGTCGCCAACCGGAAGGTGACCGCCTTCCACGGCGACCATGTGGCGACCGCCTGTGTGTACACCGACCGGCCGCGTGACATTCCCTGCCTGGCCGTGGTGACAGCGACCGCGCGCCTCCCGAACGACGATCTCTGCAGCAGTCTGCGGAGCGACCCCGCCGCCTTGGCGGCCGCCGGCATCAAGTCGGTCACGGCCATTGGCGACAGCTATTCGCCGGCCACGATCGCCCATGCCGTCTATGCCGGCCACCGCTATGCGCGCGAGTTGGACGCCGCGGTCGATTCCGACTGTCCATTCGGACGCGAGCTGCCGCCGGCGTCGGGTTGAGACGCGCGACGGCTTGAGCGGCCTCCTTCATCAAACGCGATCCACTGGAGCGCGAGCGGTCAATCTCAATACCAGATGCGATAGATCGCACCCGCAGTGTCATCGGACACCAGGAGCGAGCCATCCGCGAGCTGGGCGACGTCGACGGGACGGCCAAGATAGGCGCCGGTCGCATCGTCCAGCCAACCCTTGGCAAAGGGCGTGCTTTCGCTCGCCGAACCGTCCGCGTTGAGCCGCGTGAACATGACGCGCGCCCCGACCGGCGTCGAGCGGTTCCAGGAGCCGTGCTGGGCGCTGAAGATGCCGCCGCGATACGCCTCCGGAAACATCTTGCCGGTGTAAAAAGTCATGCCGAGGTCGGCGGCATGGGCGATTTCCTCCACCTCTGGAAACACCGCATCGGCCGGGGGCGCCGACTTCCGGTATTCCCGCGTGCGCACATGGCCGCCGCCGTACCACGGAAATCCGAACTGCTGTCCCGGCCCGGTGGCGCGGTTGATCTCGCCCGGCGGGATATCGTCGCCCATGCGGTCGACCTGGTTGTCGGTGAACCACAGCTCGCCGTTGGCCGGATTGAAGTCCATGCCCACGGAGTTGCGGATGCCCCAGGCATAGACTTCGCGGTTGTTGCCGTCGCGATCCAGGCGGACGATGCCGCCGATGCCCGTGGTCCTGTAGAGTTCCAGTTTTTCCGCCGGTGCCACGTTGTAGGGTTGGCCGAGCGCGATATAGAGCCCGTCGTCAGGCCCGATGCGGCAGACGCGCGCGGAATGAGCACCGGACTCCTCGTCGACCGGAATCAGGCGGCCCCGCTGCACGACTACGTAGGCCGGCACATCCGGATCCTGGTAGGCCGCCTCCGCCGTCGGGAAGACCAGCACGCGGTTCTGTTCGGCGACGTAAAGCGACCCGTCCGGCGCAAAGCAGACGCCGTTGGGGATGACGAAATCGATCGCCGGGGCGAATGCCCTGACGTCGTCGGCCACCCCATCCTTGTTCCGGTCGGTGACGGCCCACACCTTGCTGTCGGTGGTGCCGACGAACACCACGCCGGTCGACGGTCCGATCGCCATGTGGCGCGCGCCGGGCACGACGGCATAAAGCCCGATCTTGAACCCGGCCGGCAGCTTGATGCGTTGGAGGACCATCTCGATGGCGTGGGCGCCCGGGCCGGTCTGGGCGATGATTTCCGTCGCGGGCGGATTGCTGGCCGTCGCGAGCCGCGGCAGCTTCCCGAGGTCGGCCGCGGCGGCATTGCCTGCCGCGAAGGCCGCGGCGAACGCCAGCGCAAGGCCCGAAGCCGCAAGCTTTCCAAACTGCATTCCGCCCTTCTCCCGAAGGCTGCGACACAGGTGCGCCGAAGTCGCCGCGGCAGTCTGGCACAGCGGGCGGCGCTGAAACCACCCCGTCGTCCTCGCCCGCGGTCGCCGCGAGCGATCGTCGCGCGATTAACCCCGATCGTTGCGCGATTTACATGAGTGATCATGGTTATTACTTGAATATTCGTAGTAAACGAGAAGTATTTAACGGGATATTAGCCTTTGTTGCCAAATATACACTAAGAATAACGGGCAACCGCCGCCGGCAACGGCCGCGTCGTCCTGGCCATAGCTGAGGTCGGCAATGTCTCTATCGTTCATCCCTGCGATCGTGGACGCAGCCCTGCTGGGCATGGGCAATGCGTCGGCGGTGCCCTTGGCGGCCGCCTTGGTGCCTGGAAACAGTCCTCGAGGGCCTGCCGCGTGATCCGAGGATTGCAGCGCGCGGAGGGCGATCCTCAGGCGGTGGAGTCAATTGCGGCCAGTCCGTTGGCCGGCCCGTTCGAGGCATGCAAACGCCCATGGCGCGCCCTCGGGGCGGCGATCCAGCGGCGCGCCGCGTCGCCGGCCGCGCGCATGTTCCGCAAGGGCATGGCGCTGCTGCATCGCAGCGCCACGATGCGCGCCGTGCTCGACGACAGCTTCGACGGCATCATCATCGCGGACGAGGCGGGCCGGATCGAGCATGTCAACCCCGCCGCCGCCGCCATGCTCGGCGAAGGGGTCGATGCACTCTTCGGGCATCCGGTTGCCAGGCTTTTCGCGCAGCATCTGTCGACTGCCAGCGAAGCCGGCCGTCCCCGCGCCACCGAGCTGGAGCGCGCCGACGGGTCGCGGGTTCCGGTCGAGCTGATCGTCAGCCGCTCGCAGCTGCGCGGCAGTCGGCACCGCTTCGAACGCCGCGACCACGCGCGCGCCATCGCGATCTGGACCTTCCGCGACATCAGCGAACGTCGGCGTGCGGAAGAGGCCCAGAAGGCCGCGCTGCAGCAGGCCATCGCCGCCGGCCGCACCAAGTCCGAATTCATCGCCAACATGGGGCACGAGTTGCGCACGCCGCTCAACGCCGTCATCGGCTTCTCCGAGATGCTGAAGGAGCAGATGCTCGGGCCGATCGGCAAGGCGGCCTATGTCTCGTACGCCACCGACATCCACACCTCCGGCGTGCGCCTGCGGGACGCGCTCAACAGCATCCTGGACATCGCGCGCATCGAGGGCGGCCGCTATCAACTCGAGGAGGATGCCGTGCGCCTGCGTGACGCCGTCGGCGCGGCCGTCGGTTCCGTCGCCGAAGCGGCGCAGCGCAAGGGAACGGCGATCGAGACCCGGCTCGATGGCGCGCCGCCGGCGCTGCGCGCGGATGCGCGGGCGATCCAGCATATCCTGGTCAACCTGCTGTCCAACGCCGTGAAGTTCACCGGCGAGGGCGGCCGCATCGCCGTCAGCGGCAGCGTCGATGCCGCCGGCGATTGCGTCCTCGCCGTTGCCGACAACGGCGTCGGCATTCCCGCGGACCAGCTCGACAAGGTCCTGGAGCCCTTCCACCAGGCCGATGCATCGCTCGCCCGCAAGTATGAAGGCGTCGGCCTCGGCCTCTCCCTGGCCGCCGGGCTGATGGAGTTGCATGGCGGTTCCATCGCCATCGCCAGCGCTCCGAACGCCGGCACCACCGTCACCCTCCGCTTCCCCGCGGCCCGCGTGCTGGCGGTGGAAGGCGAGTCGCGGGTCTCCTAGGAGACTCGGACAAGCGCTGTGCGTCCTTCGACAGGCTCAGGATGAGGGATCTTCTTTTGTGTCACCAAGGTTTCCCCTCATCCTGAGCCTGTCGAAGGACGCAGGATGCTGCTGCAGCGTCTTCACCCCTTCAGCCAGTCTCTGAACCGGGACCAGCGATAGATCGCCTCGGCGGCGACGAGGCCGACGGGACCGCCGGTCCAGTCGAGGCCGAACGGCGCGAACAGCTTGTAGCGCCCATCGCCCTCCGCGATCGCCGATGCCACCAGCTCGCCCGCCATCGTCGTCGTGCCCATGCCGTGGCCGCCGAAGCCCATGGCATACCAGAGGCCCGGCGACACCTCGCCGAGCTGCACCATCGAGTGGCGCGGGTAGCCCATGAGGCCGGACCAGGCGTTCTCCACGCGTACGCCCTCAAGCTGCGGATACACGGTCAGCAGCTTGCGCAGCATGATCGCGCTCAGTTTCGCGGGATCGCTCCTGCGGATGGTGATGCCGCCGCCCCAAAGGATGCGCGTGTCCGGCAGCGGCCGGTAGTAGTCGAAGTCGAAGCGCGAATCGATGACGGAGTGGGCGCCGCGCATGGCCTCCTTCAGCCGCTCGCCCAGCGGCTCCGTCACCATCACCCAGGTGGCGATGGGACGGACCGCGCCGCTGAGTTTCGGATGCAGCCCGTCGATATAGCCGCCGCAGGCCATGACGATGCTGCGCGCTTTCACCAGGCCTTTGGCCGTGCGGACGCGCTTCTCGGCGCCATCGGCCTGAAGCTCGGTCGCGGCCGAGGATTCGAAGATGCGTCCGCCGCTCGCCTCGACCGCTGCGGCGACGCCGAGCGCATAGTTCAGCGGATGAAAGTGAAAGGTCTCCGGATAGAGCAGGGCGTCGTGATAGCGCCGCGTCACCAGCGCCTCGCGCACGCGCTCGCGCGGCCAGAACTCCAGCTCGATCCCGAGCGTATCCTGCAGGTGGTCACGGATGCGGCGCGGCTCGTCGGCGTCGTCGGTCCACCAAGCCCTGAGCATGCCAGAATGGATGGGCTCGCAGACGATGCCGTAGCGCCGGATGCGTTCCTGAATGCGCTCGACCGCTTCGCGCGTGAGCGCATGGAGCTTGCGCGCCTGCTCGAGCCCGGCGCGCTTGATGACGCTGTCGACGCCGGCCGCGAAGCCGGCGCCGACGAAGCCGCCGTTGCGCCCCGAGGCGCCCCAGGCCACCCGGCGGGCCTCCAGCACGACCACGCTCTTGCCGCGCTCGGCCAGGCTCAACGCCGTCGACAGCCCCGCCAGACCGCCGCCGACGATGCACACGTCGGTCTCGATCTCGCCGTCGAGCGTTGGCCGCACGGGCGCGGGATTGGCCGTGCGGCTGTAGTAGCTGTCGATGTGTTCGCCGTTCATTGAAGATATTCAGTTGTCATACCAATATTCATAGCCCCTGACCTGCCATCCACTCCGTGTCATTCCCGCGAAAGCGGGAATCCAGGGCCACAGAACTCGTCGCTTGCCCTGGACCCCCGCTTTCGCGGGGGTGACGTGCAAGGGAGGGCGACGATGAGTCACAAACTGAGAAGTGCAGCATCGGTTCGCGACATCGACATTCTGTCGGAGCGCAAGCCTCCGACCAACGTCAGCTGAGTTCTGACAGCTGATAGCCGACAGCTGATAGCTAACTACTCACCCCAGCTTCACGATCAGCTTGCCGAAGTTCTCGCCCTTGAACAGGCCGATGAAAGCCTTGGGCGCGTTCTCGATGCCCTCGACGATCGTCTCGCGATACTTGAGCGTGCCGTTCTCGGCGAGGTCGCCCAGTTGCTTCAGCGCCTCGGGCCACAGCTCCATGGTGTCCGAGCATATGAAGCCGTGCAGCTTCACGCGCTTGAACAAGAACTGCCGCAAATCGGGAATGCCCTTCGGCGTCGTCGAGTTGTAGTCGGAGATGAGTCCGCAGAGCGGGACGCGCGCGAAGGGATTGAGACGCGGGATCACCGCCTCCAGGACCTCGCCGCCCACGTTCTCGAAGTAGATGTCGATGCCATCGGGCGTTTCCCGTTCGAGGTCATGCGCGATGTGGCCGGCCTTGTAGTCGACGCAGCCGTCGAAGCCGAGATCCTGCATCGTGTAGGCGCACTTCAACGCTCCGCCGGCGATGCCGACGACGCGGCAGCCCTGCATCTTCGCCAGCTGGCCGACCACGCTGCCGACGGCGCCGGAGGCCGCGGAGACCACGACGGTTTCTCCCGCCTTCGGCTGTCCGATCTTGTTCAGTCCGATCCAGGCGGTGACGCCGGGCATGCCGACGGTGCCGAGATAAAGCGAGAGCGGGAAGTTGCGGCGGGCCACCTTGCGCAGGTCCTTGCCGTCGCTCACGCCATATTGCTGCCAGCCGAGATAGCCGACGACGATGTCGCCTGCCTTGAAAGCCGAGTTGCGCGATTCGATCACCTCGCCGACCGTGCCGCCGACCATGAC
>JBGPEQ010000079.1:0-10762 GCA_041482855.1 Dongiaceae bacterium
CAAAAATGAGAACCACCGGTCGCCCGCCCGCGCATCGAGCAATCACTCCCCTCTGCGCCTCTGCGTCTCTGCGGTGAATCTTCCTGCCTTCCAGCGATCATTCTCGCTGGACATGGGGTTCATCCTTCACTTTCGATGACGCCCCGCGAAAAAACTACTACTCCGCCGCCGCGGCCTCCGCCACCCCCGCCGGCCGCATCCGCTCCCGCGCCAGGCGGATCGGCAGCTGCCGGCGGATCTCGGCGTCCACCGCCTCCGGCACATGGGCCGGGAAGTGGGAGCCCAGGATCTCCCGCACCTTCACAATCGCCTTGTCCACGATGTCGGTGCGGCCCTGCTCGGCCCACATGTTCGGGCTCGTGCGGTCGCCGATCGCCGGGTAGATGTAGTCGCGCTGCATCAGCGCCAGCGTCTGGTCCGAGCCCAGATAGTGGCCCGGCCCGCCGATGCAGGCCTCACGGATGGTCTCGATCGAGAGCGCATCCTCGCTCACGTCGATGCCCTTGATGATGCGCTGGATGGCGCCGATGGTGTCGTTGTCGATCACCAGGCTCTCGAGCGAGAAGCCGAGCAGGCTGGCATGCATGCCCGCCGACTCGTAGATCAGGTTGGCCCCGGCATTGCCGACCATGGCGTGATTGTAGGCCTTCTCCGCGCCGGCCTGGGCGTCCGGCACCTTGGAGTCGCTGATGCCGGAGGAGGTGCCGCCGGTCAGGTCGTAGAAATGCGCCATCTGCCCGCAGGCGGCCGAGAGCAGCGCCTGCTCCGGGCTGCCGCCGGACATGGCGCCGGTGCGCAGGTCGGAGACGAAGGGCCAGAGCCCGAAGATGGCCGGATGCCCCGGCTTGATGGCGTTGACGTAGGCGAGGCCGGCCAGCACTTCCGCCACCTCCTGCACGATGGCGCCCGCCAGCGCCGCCGGCGCCGTCGCCCCGGCCTGGCCGGCCGAGAGCAGCAGCACGGGCATGCCGCCATGCACCGCCGTCTCCAGGCAGCGGCAGGCGTCGGTGGCGAACTTCAGCGGCGGCACCACGAAGCAGTTCGACTGGCTCACGAACGGCCGCCTGCGCCACGCCTCCTCGCTCCCGGCGATGGCATGCAGCATCTTGAACGAGTCATCGAGATGATCGGGATGCACCCAGCTGGTGCCGACATGCTTGGTCGTCCCGCTCACGCTGAGGTAGCAGGTGTTGATGTCCATCTCCGCCGGGTCGGGAATGTCGCGCGGCACGACCGAGCGCTGATAGAAGTGGATGTGCTCCATCACGTCGACGATGCGCGCGATGTCGAAGGCATCCTGCGCCAGCGACTCCCGGTACTCCCCGGTCAGGGGGTGGACGATATGCACGGCGGCCCCGGCGGTGCCGAAATAGACCCGCTTGCCCCAGGGCTCCATGTCGTACTTCGGGTCCTGCCCATGCAGCACGAAGTTCCGCGCCGCCCCCGCGATGGTGTCCTCGATCAACCCCCGCGGAAACAGCAACCGCCCCTGATCGGTCAGCGTACAGCCCTTCTTGGTCAGCACCTCGACACACGACGGAATCGCATCCGCCAGCCCGATCTCCTCCAGCACCCGCAAGGCGGCGCGATGGATGCGAATGAGGTCCGTTTCCTTCAGCGGCATATACCTCCCGCCCTCCAGCCCCGCCCGCACCGGCGGCTCCGCCAGCGGTGCCGCCCGCAACGCCCGCCGCGCCGCCCGGCCGCCGCGCCGAGAGCCAAGTTCTTGAGTATCGCTCATGGAAGGTTCCCGTCCGCTTTGTTCTACCCAGCATTCTGAGCGGACTGGAGGCGGATATCAAAGGATTGAATTTCAAGCTCAGATGAGGGAATTTCACGTATGGCCCTGCCATCCCTCACCGCGCTCCGGACCTTCGAGTCGGCCGCCCGCCATCTGAGCTTCCGGGCCGCCGCCGAGGAGCTGGCGGTCACCCAGTCAGCCGTCAGCCACCAGGTCGCCGACCTCGAGCGCGCCCTCGGCGTCGCCCTCTTCAAGCGCCTCGCCCGCCGGGTCGCGCTCACCGAGGCCGGCCTGCTCTACTACCCCTTCCTGCGCGACGCCTTCGAGCGCATCGCCCAGGGCACCGCCCTCATCACCCGCACCAGCGCCGCCGGCGAGCTCAACGTCCAGGTCTACATCACCGTCGCCGTGCGCTGGCTGATCCCGCGCCTGCCGCACTTCCAAGCCGCCCACCCCGACATCCTCGTGCGCTTCAGCGCCAGCCACATCGATTGGGAGTTCGACGAGACCGCCGCCGACCTCGCCATCATCTGCACGGCCAACGCCGACCGGCCCCAGCTGCACTACACCCACCTCTTCGACGCCCGCCTCGTCCCCGTCTGCAGTCCCGCCGTGGCCCATGCCGGCCTCGGCCTGCGCCAGCCCGCCGACCTCGTGAACCACGCGCTGCTGCAGCTCTACACCGCCGCCGACGAGTGGCAGGTCTGGCTCACCGCCGCCGGCATGCCCACGGTGAAGGGCCGCGCGGCGCCCAAGTTCGACAGCTATCTGTTGGCCCTGGAAGCGGCCATGGACGGCCAGGGCGTGGCGATCGCCCCGCACTTCCTGGTCGCCGGCGATCTCAGGAGCGGCCGGCTCGTGAAGCCCTTCCGCCTGGAGGTGCCGCAGCCGCGCCGCTGGTATCTGGTCTGCCGCAAGGAGCGCCGCGGCGAGCCGCGCATCGCCCGCTTCCGCGACTGGCTGATCGCGCAGATCGCGGCGGATCCGGCGATGCTATGAGTTGGAATCAAAACGAGGCGGCCAAGGCCGCCCCGTCGATAGCGTCAGCGCGAAAGAGCGCGCTTATTCGGTGCCGTTGGCGGCGATGATCTCGCGCGCTTCCAGCATATGCGCATGGCTGGCGGCGAGGCGCCGGTCGATGACCGTGGGATCGTCGTCCGACCGGCAGATCAGCTTGCAGAGCGCCATGATCATGCCGCGATAGACGTCGACGCCGGCTTCGCCGCCGGAATGCATGGTGACGGCCTGCTTGAGAAAGTCCTCGGACAGGCGCTCGACGGTCGCCGTCTCGCTCACCACCACCGGCTGCGGCCGTGGCTGCGCCTGGCGGGGAAACCGAATGACGTTGCTGCTGGTGCTCATCTGGGTGGCTCGTACCGACATGTGATTCAACGCTCCCGATTATTCCGTCTCTTTATTAACGACGATCTAACGGCGTGTTGATATTCGGCTAAGACACAGACCATTACATATCATCGCAATTTGAAACGTATGCTCGGTATCCCCGGCCGGAAGTGAGCCATGTCACAAGAACACAGGTTTTCCGCGGGAACAGGACGCCAACCTAGGGGTCGAAACAGGAGGTCGTCCCGCGGTGGCAGGTGGGTCCGTGGGGCTGGACCAGCACCAGCAGCGCATCGCTATCGCAATCCGGCGCGACGCTCACGAGCTTCAGCGTATGGCCGGAGGTCTCGCCCTTCTGCCACAACCGCCGCTTGCTGCGGCTGTAGAAGGTGACGAGGCCCGACCGCAGCGTAGCGGCCAGCGCCTCGCGATTCATGTAGCCGAGCATCAGCACGCGCTGCGTCTCGGCGTCCTGCACGATGGCCGGGATCAACCCGCTGTCCTTCGCCCAGTCGAGTTTCTCGATGTCGATTGCGCTCATATCCTCACCACGATCCCTTCGCCGGCGAGATAGCGCTTGAGGGCGGGAATCGCAATCAGCCCTTTGTGAAAAACGCTCGCCGCCAGCGCCCCGTCGACGCGCGCCTGCGCGAACACATCGCGGAAATGCGCCGTCGCCCCGGCGCCGCCCGACGCGATCAGCGGCACGCGCAAGACGTCGCGCACGGCGGCCAGCTGCTCGAGATCATAGCCTTGCCGCATGCCGTCCTGGTTCATGCAGTTGAGCACGATCTCGCCGGCGCCGCGTTCGGCCGCCTCTTTCACCCAGTCGAGCGTACGGCGGCGCGTGGCGCGTGTCTTCGCGGGATCACCGGTGTACTGATAGACGAACCAATCGCCGTCCTCGCGCCGACTGTCGACGCCGACCACCACGGCCTGGCTGCCGAACGCATTGGCCATGGTGGCGATGAGATCGGGATTCTCGAGCGCCGGCGAATTGATGGAAATCTTGTCGGCGCCGCCGTTGAGGACCCGCCGCCCGTCCTCGACCGTACGGATGCCGCCGGCGACGCAAAAGGGGATGTCGATGACCCGCGCGATGCGCTCGATCCAGCCGCGATCGACGGTGCGCCGGTCGCTCGACGCCGTGATGTCGTAGAACACGAGTTCGTCGGCGTCCTCCTCGCAATAGCGGTGCGCCAGCTCGACGATGTCGCCGACCACCTCGTGGTTGCGGAACTGTACGCCCTTGACGACGCGGCCGTCCTTGACGTCGAGGCAGGGGATGATGCGCTTGCTCAGCATGCGAGCGCTTCCGCCAGCGTGAGGCGACCCTCATAGAGCGCCTTGCCGACGACGGCGCCGGCCGCGCCCGCCTCTTTGAGCGCGACCAGATCGGCGATGCCGGCGACGCCGCCCGATGCCTGCACGGCGAGCTTGGGATAGCGGGCATGGATTTCGCGATAGAGCCCGATGTTCGGCCCGGCGAGAAGCCCGTCGCGCGCCACGTCGGTGCAGAGCAGATGGCGCAGATACGCGGCGCCGTACTCGTCGATCACCGCGAACAGCGCCTTGCCGGAATCCTTCTGCCAGCCATGGGTCGTGACGTGCCAGGCATCTTCACCGACCGGCTTCACATCGAGGGCGAGAACGACGCGGTCGCGCCCGAAGCGGTCGAGCCAGGATGCAACAAGGCCCGGATTGGTCAGCGCCAGGCTGCCGATCACGACACGCGCGATGCCGCCGTCGAGATAGGCGTTGATCTGGTCCTCGCTGCGGATGCCGCCACCGGTCTGCACCTTGAGGCCGGAGTCTGCAGCGATGCGCGCGATCAGGTCCGTCTGCGAGGCGTTGCCGTCCTTGGCGCCATCGAGATCGACCACATGGAGCCAGGTCGCGCCGGCCGCCGCAAAATTCCGCGCCACCGCCAGCGGATCCTCGGCATAAGTTGTCGCCTGGTCGAAGCGCCCCTGGCTCAGCCGCACGCATCTGCCGTGGCGCAGATCGATGGCCGGATAAACGATCATTCGAGCCTCAGGAAGTTCTCGAGGATCCGCCGCCCGGTTTGGCGCGACTTCTCCGGATGGAACTGACAACCATAGACATTGCCCCGCTGGACCACAGCCGAGATCGGTACGCCGTAGTCGCTGCGCGCGATGCTGGCATCCGACAGCGGCGCATAGAAGCTGTTGGCGTAGAACGCCCAATCGCCGGTCTTGATGCCCGCCAGTAGCGGATGGTCGGCCTTGAGCAGTTCGAGCTGGTTCCAGCCCATATGCGGCACGGGCAGGCCGGTGCCGCCGGGCAGCGCCTCGATGCGGCCGGGGAGCATACCGAGGCAGGGCACATCGCCCTCGGCCGAGCGCTCGAACAGCAGCTGCATGCCGACGCAGATGCCGAGCACCGGCTGCTGCAACCCGCGCAGGCACTCGACCAGGCCGTTGGCCGCCAGCTTCGCCATTCCCGGCGCCGCCGCACCCACGCCCATCAGTATCACGCGCTCGGCCGCCGCGACGGTCTTCGGATCAAGCGTGAGTACGGGACGAACGGCGATCCGTTCGAGCGCGAACAACACGCAGTTGACGTTCTCGCCCCCGCCGGGCACGACGGCAATCGAAGCTGCGGACGTGGCCATCTTTCACCACCCCTGCCTCAATCCATCATCTTCTCGATCGGCAGCACCAGGATAGCGCTGGCGCCGGCGGCCTTCAGCTGCTCCATGGTCTCCCAGAACACGCTCTCGCGGCTGACCGCATGGATCGCCACCTTGTCCGGGCTGCCCTCCAGCGGCAGCACGGTCGGCGTCTCCGCGCCTGGCAGGATCTTGGCGATCGCGGGCAGGGCGGAGCGTGGCGCGTGCAGCATGATGTACTTGCTCTCGCCGGCCTTGAGCGCGCCGCGCAGCCGTTGCATCAGCCGCTCGACCGTCGCCGCCTTGGCGCCGCTCAGCCGGTCCTTGCGCCCGATCAGCAGCGCCTGGCTTTCCAGCAGCGTGTGCACCGCCTTCAGCCCGTTGGCTTCCAGTGTCGCCCCGGTCTGGACGAGGTCGCAGATGGCATCGGCGATATGGAGGCGCGGCGCCACTTCGACCGAACCGGTCATGACTACGATCTCGGCCTCCACCTTGGCCGCCGCCAGCAAAGCGCCCAGACTGGCGGGATAGGAGGTGGCGATCTTGCGACCCGCCAGGTCGGCGAGATCGCGAAAGACCGTCTGCTCCGGTACCGCCAGGACGAGCTTGCAGCGGGCATAGCCGAGCGGAAGCACGGTATCGGTCTGCATCGGCCGCTTGGCCGCCCGCTTCTGCTCCTGCAACACGTTCTCGCCGACGATGCCGAGGTCGCAGACGCCTTCCTCGACGAAGCCGGGAATGTCGTCGTCCCGCACCAGCAGAAGGTCGATCGGCAGTTCCTGCACGCGGCAGAACAGCTCGGTCCTGCTGCGGGCGATGTGCAGGCCGCATTTCGACAGCAGCTCGAAGCTGGCGTCGGACAGCCGCCCGGAACGCTGCATCGCCAGTCTTATTCGGTCACTGTCCATGTCGTCGATCCAAAGCCGTATCCGGCCAACGCTGCGGCGCAGGAAACGCGCCCCGTCGCGCGCTGGTGTCGCAGACTTGTCACGCTGCCGTCAAGTCGGCATTGCCCGCGGCGTTGGCCGCTCTTGCGCCGGCCGAGAATCGTGGCATGTTCGACGCAGTCATGGTGGCACATCCGAGCCTGTTCGACTCCCCTGCGCCGTCGCACGTACGGTTCGACGAGTCCGTCATCGCGCGGAGCGTTTCCTATACCGCTGCGCAGAAGGGGCGTGACTACTTCACCGAAGGACGCGTGATCGGCCTCAGCATAGAGGACTCGGGCCGTCGCCTGGAGGCCACCGTTCGCGGATCGCGGCGCGAGCCTTACGACGTCGCAATCACCGTAGCGAACGGCCGCCGCACGGCGGTTCAAGGGCGTTGTTCCTGCCCGATGTCCTTCAACTGCAAGCATGTCGCGGCCGTGCTGTACGCCGCGCTGGAGACCTTTCAGGACGGCCCTCGCGTCGTGCCCGTTCGCGATCCCTTGGCGGGCCCTGCCGGCGCGTGGCTCAAGCGTCTCGCCGATGCGGCGAAAGCACCGCCGGCGGTGCCGGAGTCGCCCGAGCGGCTGCTCTACATCCTCGACGTACAGGACAAGGGGGCAGGGCCCGCGCTGCGGATTTCGGCGCAGCTGTCGCGGTCCAAGAAGTCCGGCGGCTTCGGCAAAGGTCGCGGCGTGGCGCTCGAACAGATGGTACGGCATGGTGGCATCCGCGCCGTTCAGCCGGAAGATCACATCATCTTCCAACTGCTGCGGGCCGGTTCGCCCTACTATTTCGGCGGGTTGCCGACCGACCCGGCGATGATGGACCTGCTGTTGCGGCGCATCGTCGCGACCGGTCGTTGTCATTGGGGTGACGCCCAGCTGCCGCTGCGTCAGGGCGAGCCGCGCCGCGGCGGCTTCCGCTGGACCATGACATCGGACGGGCGCCAGCGCCTCGCTATCGGAGCCGATGGGCCGGACGTGGAGGGGTTGCCGAGCGTGGCACCGTGGTACGTCGATATCCGGTCAGGCGAAGCCGGTCCGCTCGATCTCGACCATGGGGCGGCGATGATCGCCACCCTGCTGAACGCGCCGCCGCTGTCGCCGGCCGAGGCGACCGCGATGCACGCCAGGCTCACGGGAGAACTGGCGCATCTGGGCGCACCGCTGCCGTGGCCCGACGTTGTCGAGGAGGTCCGGACGGAGACGCCGGTGCCGTGCCTGCGGCTGCTCACGGCAAAACTCCCGCGCCTCGACTGGTATTCGCAGTCACGCAAGCGTGGCGCCGATCCGACAATTGATCTGGCCGTGCTGAACTTCCGGTACGACGGCGTTCCCCTGCGCTTTCAGAGCGCGCCGGACGAGCAGCGCCACGTCGAGGGCCATCGCGTCATCGTGCGGCGGCGCGACAAGGCCCGCGAGCGCGCGGCCCATGAGCGCCTCGTGGCGCTGGGGTTTCTCTCGGCGTCGCGACCGCCGGGCTTGAAAGGCAACGACGGCATCGTCCTGGCGTCGCAGGGCGGCAGCCTCGACTGGCCGAGCTTCCTCTATCGCACGTTGCCGGTGCTCCGGTCGGAGGGCTGGTGCGTTGACATCGACGCAGGTTTTCAGCCGCAGGTCGTCGAGGGCGTCGGCGAATGGCAGCTCGACCTATCGCAGGAGGGCGCCTGGTGGTTCTCTCTCGATCTAGGCATCGAGGTTGCCGGCGAGCGTGTGTCACTGTTGCCCCATCTCGTGCGCCTGCTGCGAGGACTGCGGAACTCGACGGCGTCCGATGCCATCGATCATCTGGTAAAGGACGGCATCGTCTATCTGCAATTGGAGGATGGCAGCCATCTGGCGCTACCGGCCGAGCGCGTGCGCGCCATCGTCGGCACGCTCATCGAACTCAATGATGCCAACGCGCTGCGCGACGATGGGCGGTTGGACGTGTCGCTCGGCCACGCGGGAGCGCTGGCAGAGCTGGAGGCGAGCCTGCAGCTGCGTTGGCTCGGCGGCGAGCGGCTGCGCGAGATGGCTGACCGGCTCAAAGGCTTCGACGGCCTCGAACGGGTGATGGTGCCGACCGGCCTCGCGGTCGCGCTGCGTCCCTATCAGCGCGATGGCCTCGATTGGCTTCAGTTCCTCGCCAAATACGAGTTGGGCGGCATCCTTGCCGACGATATGGGCCTCGGAAAGACGGTGCAGGCGCTGGCGCACATCCTGGTGGAGAAGCGCGCCGGGCGCCTCGAACGACCCTGCCTCGTGGTCTGCCCGACCAGCGTCTTGCCCAATTGGCGCGCTGAGGCGGCGAGGCTGGCGCCCGACCTGAAGGTGCTCTCTCTGCATGGCTCGGATCGTTCACGGCGCTTTCGCGACATCGCAACCGTCGATCTCGTGCTCACTACTTACGCGCTGCTGCCCCGCGACGATAAGTTCCTGCTGCCGATCGACTGGCATCTGGTCGTGCTCGACGAATCTCAATTCGTCAAGAATCCGGAGGCGAAGACGACGCGGCTGGTCTGCCAGCTCAAGGCGCGCCATCGCCTGAGCCTCACGGGCACGCCAATCGAGAACCATCTGGGCGAGCTGTGGTCGCAGTTCGCCTTCCTCATGCCCGGGCTGCTCGGTGATAGCAAGCGCTTCAGCCGCATGTTCCGCGCGCCGATCGAGAAGCGCGGCGATTCCGCGCGCCGAGATCTGCTGAGCGGTCGCATCAAGCCCTTCCTTCTGTGCCGGACGAAGGGTCAGGTGGCGGCCGAGCTGCCGCCCAAATCGGAGATCGTGCAGCGCGTCGACCTCGCCGGCGACCAGCGCGACCTCTATGAAACCGTGCGCCTCGCGATGCATGAAAAGGTCCGGGCAGAGATTGCCGCCAAGGGCCTGGCCCGCAGTCACATCGTCATCCTCGATGCGCTGCTCAAGCTCCGCCAGGTCTGTTGCGATCCGCGTCTGGTCAAGACCGCCGCTGCTAAACAGGCCAGGTCGAGCGCCAAGCTGGAGCACCTGCTGTCCGTACTGCCCGATCTCATCGAGGAGGGTCGGCGGATCCTGCTGTTCTCGCAGTTCACCAGCATGCTCGACCTCATCCTGCCCGAGTTGAGCGTGCGCGACATCCCGTTCGTCGAGCTACGCGGCGACACCCGCGACCGCGCCACGCCGGTCGCCCGCTTCCAGGCCGGCGAGGTGCCGCTATTTCTCATCAGCCTCAAGGCCGGCGGCACCGGCCTCAACCTGACCGCCGCCGATGCCGTGATCCACTACGATCCCTGGTGGAACCCGGCAGTTGAAAACCAGGCGACCGATCGCGCCCACCGCATCGGCCAGGACAAGCCGGTGTTCGTTTTCAAGCTGATCGCCCAGGGTACCGTCGAGGAGCGCATCCTCGAACTGCAGCAGCGCAAAGCCGCGCTGGCTGCGGCGATGCTCGATTCGGAAGGCGCATCCGCCACGCCCTTGTCTTCCGAGGACCTCGATATTCTGTTCCGACCTATCGAGTGATCTCCGCGCGGCGCTCGACTAAGGCCGCGATTCCGCCTGCGCTGCCGCCGCCCATCCCGCCTCGATGAAGCGCTTGGCGGCCGCGGCGAGGTCGTCGCTGTCGCTCCACAGGTTGCGCCAGACCGCCAGCACGTTCGACAGGTTGGGATCGACGACCGCCGAGGAGAACGACTCGAAGGTGATCGGACCGGCATAGCCGATGCGGGCGAGGGCGCCGAAGATGGCGCCGAAATTCACGGTGCCCGTGCCGAGATAGCCGCGGTGGCTCTCGCCGATATGGACGTACCCGACCTTGCTGCCGCAGCGTTGGATGGCGGCGGCCAGATCGCCCTCCTCGATGTTCATGTGATAGGTGTCGAGGTGGACGACGATATTGTCGGCGCCGGTGGCGGCGATGATCTCGCAGGCCTGGTCGCCGGTGTTGATCAGGTTGCTCTCGTAGCGGTTGACGGCCTCGAGGCCGAGGGTGATGCCGGATTGCTTCGCCGTCTTGGCGAGCCGCCGCAGCGCCGCGATGCAGTTCCGCCGCCCCTTGGCGGTGGCCGGCCCGGGATATTTGCCGAGCGCCGAATAGATGACGCCGCCCATGTAGGTGGCGCCGATATCGCGGGTGACTGCCAGCGCTCGGTTCAGCAGC